>JAUVRS010000125.1 GCA_030597505.1 Desulfobacteraceae bacterium | reverse complement strand
CAGGTCTTTTGGTTAACTGGTTGATATTGCAAATAATTTTGATAATTCCGCAAATTTGGCTTTAAAATAATGAATTTTCAATCAATGTTTCTCGATATGATTGTGACAGCATACCTTAACATTATTTCAATAAAGATACCTCAAACAGGCTGTGAAAACAAGATTTTTCAAAAAAACAGACATCACACACAACCAAGACGTTAGAGGCTTCTCCTCTCAAAAATAAATGTCAAAAATCGTAACTTTGGACGAAATCCCTGCCAATTTTTGGCAGATTTTTTATGAAGGTTCCCATTGATCAGACTCCCAAGGTGCTTCTCCATAGATAAAGTGCTATTCCCGTGGCCATGGCCGCGTTGAGGGACTCTACCGCCGGTTCCATGGGTATGGAGAGGGCGATCGCATCTTTGAGCCCATCTGAAAGACCTGGCCCTTCCAAACCGGCAACAAGACAGAATAAAGGGGGGAATTTGTAATCTCCGATCTCTTTTCCCCTTGGGGAAAGTGTGATCATCGGGACCTTGTATTTACCCATTTCTGCCAGCGACGGCCCTTCAAATAGGGGAATCCTTAGAAGGTTGCTACCGGCAGCCCGGAACGATTTTGGGTGGTAGGGGTGTGCCGCCTCTTTCAGAAGTACCACCCTGGACACTCCGAAGGCTGCAGCCGCCCGTATGACAGCCCCCACATTTGCAGGGTCTTGAAATGGGATACATAATGTACAGCCTGACGGCCACAAGTCATCCGCCAATTTAGGAAGTTTTTTAAAGTTGACCAGCAAGATGGGTTGGTGAGTGCCAAAAATGTCAATCTGTCTGAAAAGATCTGAGTTGAAATGATACAAAGGAATCTCTTTGTGTGCTGCATCGTGAGGCGGATCTTGAGGGTCTGTAAAAATGATCCCCGCACATCTCTCAGGGAACTCTCTCATTACCTCGCTCACATGCCGTTGTCCCGATAGGAGACTCAGGCCATATTTCTTGATGCCTTTGGCCTTTGCAAGTCTCAGGATTGTCCTGAAGATGGGATTATTTTGACTTGATATTTTTTTTGGTTTCATCCCTAATGCGGGCCTTTGGGTCAGGCACTGGCTGCGGGTACCGTGCTATCGAGTGATATCTTTCAACCATTCCCTCACATCTTGAATCGGCAAATCTTTGATGTTGTAAAAAAACAGGAAAAGCTCACGAAACCTGTTTTGTAGACCCCCATCTACTAAGGCCTCGGCCAGTGACAGTCTGTCCATCGGATCGTAGAAGTCTTTAAGTCTCAAAAACAACTCCCGGGCAAAGACAGCCCGGTCACCCTGAAGCCGTTCTCTCCGGGATAAAACATCGAGCAAGGCGAGGAGTGGTTTTTGATAAGGGCTCAGCATCTTATAATTATAGTAAAATGTCTCTCTTTCTGAGACGTATTCCTTTGGGGCAAACCTTTCTATGGCCTGGACCACCGCATAGGTCTCATCCTTTTTATCGCCCCGTTTATGTCTTGTCCTACGGGAAAAGATATCCAACATCACAACCCTTCTCCTTCTCGCAGCACACCACGTCTTTCAACATAGTTATGCGTCTCAAAATCCATACAACCCGCCGATACCCTGTTCCCCGCCGTCAATCGAAAGCCAGAAGGATTGACCTGCCCTTTGTCATCTTCTCCCTGTCTGGAGTGTCCGTCCAACGATAGCGTTCATAATCTGGGCAAGAAAAAAAGCAGCGCCAGCCACCAAAATAATTGTAGCACCAGATGTAACATCATAGCTATAGGAAATCCACAGGACAACAAGGGTAAAAAGGATACCAAGCAAGGACGAAAGGACCATCATTTTCCAGAGAGAATTTGTGTACTTCTCAGCGATATAAGGGGGGATTGTCAAAAGGGCAATAACCAGAATCAAACCCACGATCCTTATGATCATTACTATGGAAAGGGCCGTCATACAGAGCAGGAGAAAGTAGAGGAACCTCACAGGGACCCCCACAACAAAGGCAAATTCTTCGTCGTAGGACATGGCAAGGAACTCCCTGTAGAAGGCGAGGGTGATCACAAGGATCACGACGTCCAAAGCAACCGTAAACCAGATATCTGCCTTTGAAACAGACAGGATACTTCCAAAAAGATAGCTCATGGGGTCTGCATTGTACCCCGGAGTGAGATCAATAAAAATGATTCCCAGGGCCATACCGACGGCCCAGAGCACCCCGATGACAGTATCAGCCCTGTGTTTGGACTTCAGGCTTACCCCGCCTATAACAAAAGACACGGCAACCGAAAAAAGCGCTGCCCCCAAAGCTGGGGGGAAACCCAGATATAATGCCAATCCTATACCCCCAAAGGCTGCGTGCGCGATCCCTCCCGAAAGAAAGACAATACGATTGGCCACAATAAGGGACCCGATGATTCCGCACGAGATACTGACCAGGACACCCGCAAGAAGGGCATTCCTCATAAATTCGAACTGTAAGACGTCCCACATGTCATTTCCCCTGGTGGACAGGCAGGACACGGTGGGGTAATCCGTGGGCAACCAGGTCCACCGGGCACCCATAGGCCATATCGATCATCTCTTGGGTAATTTTTCCTCCCTTATGAAATATCATCGTACGGTTTACACATGCAACAGACTTAACATTACGGGATATCACCCCGATATCATGGGTAACCATCAGGATGGTCACTGTCTTATTCAATTCTTTCATAAAATCGAAGAGATCGGTCTCGAATTCAGGATCAACACTGGCAGTAGGTTCATCAAGAAAAAGTATCTCGGGATCAGTGGCCAGGGCCCGGGCAATAAGGACTCTCTGTCTTTGCCCCCCGGAAAGATGCCCGATGGGTGTAAAACGGTGTTCCCACATGCCCACTTTTTTTAAGACCGCTTCAGTCTTTTGGTGATCCATGTGGGAATACCACCACCGGGGGCGGGATCCATACAGCCGCCCCATCAGTACAATTTCCCGAACCGATATGGGAAATTTAATGTTGAAATCCGCGTTTTGAGGCATATATCCTACCCGGTGTTTGGCATTGTGGGGCTCCTCCCCCAATACCTTTATCTCACCGCCACACGGCTTCAATATTCCCAGCATAACTTTCAGAAGGGTGGTCTTTCCCCCGCCATTGGGACCCTAAAGGCCCAGAAAATCACCCTTTTTCACTGAAAAAGTAATGTCCTCAAGGATTGGAATATCCTGGTAGGAAAACCGTAAATTTTTCACCTCCACTGCAAGATCGGTCATGGTTTATCACCTTGGATTGCACACATCCGCAGGCACCACGGGCAGTTCAACATCTTCAAAAACAGTCATCCAAAATAATTCGAAATTTTCTGACCAGGGATTATCATGGGCTGAAATAGAGGTTTTTTGCAGACCCTTCAATCCTTGACCTTCTCAAAAAACTTAAGGTTTTGGTTAAGCTTTGAAAGCCTTAAAGACAGGTCCTCAACCTTTCCTTTGACCTTGGCGACAATATCTGAGGGTGCCTTTTGCAGAAAATCATCATTTGAGAGTTTTTTATTTGAAATATAAATATCTTTTTCAATTTTATTAATTTCTTTCTTTAACCTTTTCCGCTCCTCACCAAAGTCCAGAAGCCCTCTAAGGAGGACATGAACAGATGTCTGTCCGACGACTGCTGTTGCAGAGGCTTCTGGTTTTTGGACCCCCGTCTCTATAGAGACGCCATCCGCTTTTGCCAACGTCTTGATATGGTCCAGATTGGTACTCAAAACATTGATTTCCCCCTGGTCAGGTGTATCAATAAGGACATTAACATTCTTGGAAGGGGCAATGTTCATCTCTCCCCGTATATTGCGAATTCCGCTGATAACCCCCATAAGTATCTTCATTTCCGCCAAGGACGTCTCATCCCTCACAAAATCGGAAGCCTCCGGAAACGGGGCCTTCATTATGCTTCCTTCGGCCCCCGGAATCTTCTGCCAGATCTCCTCGGTGACAAAAGGCATAAAGGGGTGAAGTAGTTTCAAGGCTGCCATGAGCGCATCCTTGAGACTTTCCTTTAAGGAATTTTTGACGGCCTGATCATCCCCATAAAGCCCCTGTTTGACCATCTCCAAAAACCAGTCACACAATTCATGCCAGATAAACTGATAGCAGAGACCGGCTGCCTCGTTAAATCGATATTCCTCCAGTGCCCTGGTAACTTCATCGCTCACCTGGCTCAGTCTGGTATAGATCCATCGCTCCGGAAGAGTATGAATCCCCATCTCTTTTTTCGCATCCCCCTCCCCTTCCAGGTTCATAAGAACAAATCGTGCGGCATTCCACAATTTGTTTACAAAGTGCCGGTACCCCAGAATCCGTTCTTCGGAAAGTCTGACATCTCTCCCCTGCGCGGCCAGGGCCGCCAATGTGAAACGAAAGGCGTCTGTGCCAAATTCATCCATCACCTCAAGGGGATCAATAACATTCCCCTTTGATTTGCTCATTTTCTTGCCATCTGCGTCTCTTACCAGGGCATGGATATAGACATTTCTAAATGGTACGTCGCCTTTGAAATGAAGCCCCATCATCATCATCCTTGCAACCCAGAAAAACAGGATGTCAAAACCGGTTACAAGTACGGAAGTGGGATAAAACGTCTCCAGTTCATCTGTGGCATCCGGCCACCCAAGTGTGGAAAATGGCCACAAGGCTGAACTGAACCATGTGTCAAGAACATCTGTTTCCTGTTCAAGTTTTTTGCTCCCACATGCCTCACAATTCTCTGGTGCTTTTTTTGCAACATGGACTTCTCCACATGCCTCGCAAAACCAGGCAGGGATACGGTGTCCCCACCAGATCTGCCTTGAAACACACCAATCCTTTATATTATCCATCCAATTAAAATAGACCCCTTCCCAATTGGAGGGGTAAATCCTGGTCCTTCCGTCTCTGACCGCCTGGCTTGCCGCTTTTGCCAATGGCCCCGTTTTTACAAACCACTGCTTTGAAAGGATGGGTTCGACCATGGTCTTGCACCTGTAACAGTGCCCCACCGCATGTTTGTAGGGTTCGATTTTTTCAAGCAACTCGGCCCTTTCAAGATCATCCAGTATCCGTTTACGGCATTCAAACCTGTCCATTCCCTCATAAGGACCTGCCAGTTCGTTCATCCTTCCATTGTCGTCGATAACCACAATGCTTTCAAGATTGTGGATTTTGCCGATTTCAAAATCATTGGGGTCATGAGCAGGTGTGATCTTTAACGCACCTGTGCCAAATTCTGTGTCCACATAGCTATCAAATATAATGGGGATCGGCTTGTTTAGAACTGGCAACCGGACGAAGGCATTGGATAGGGATTTGTAGCGTTTATCTTCAGGGTTTACGGCAACGGCCGTATCGCCCAGCAGAGTTTCAGGGCGGGTAGTCGCTATCACCAAATACCCTTCTCTGTCTTCAAATGGATACCGGATGTGATAGAGGTGGCTGTCAGTATCCTCATGCTCTACTTCAAGGTCGGCCAGGGCGGTCTGACATCGGGGACACCAGTTGATGATATAGTCACCCCTGTAAACAAGCCCCTCCTCATAGAGTTGCACAAAGACCTCCTTGACCGCCCTGGAAAGGCCTTCATCCATGGTAAAGCGTTCCCTATCCCAATCACAAGAACAACCCAATCGCTTCAATTGATTGAGAATCAGACCGCCATATTTCTCTCTCCATTCCCACACCAGTTCAATAAATCTCTCGCGCCCAACCGCATGGCGGTCAGATCCTTTGGCCGCCAGGTCTTTTTCCACAACATTTTGGGTGGCAATTCCTGCATGGTCCATACCGGGTTGCCACAGAACATTGAAGCCTTTCATCCTTTTATATCGACATAAGATATCTTGAAGGGTGTTATTCAGGGCATGCCCCATATGGAGAGACCCTGTCACGTTTGGCGGAGGAATTACAATACTAAAGGGGTTCTTTTGAGAGCGGGCTTCTGCCTTGAACAACCCGTTTTCTTCCCAGAATTCATACCATTTTTTTTCAACCTTCTTTGGTTCATAACTCTTTTCAATGACTTGTCTTTCCATCTATCAACCACTCCTTAAAAAACGTAACATTTTACAGAGCACCTGCCTGCGGCAACGCTCCGTTTAGAACAAGAATTCAGATCAAATGTCTGGTGCCCGACCGCAGTTTTTTCTCACGTACTTTTTAGTTTACCAAGATAAGGTCATTTCATCAAGGTATCTGCCGCTTCCCTGTTTACAATCAAAAAAAGGGGGTTGTGTTGTCTTCCAACCCCCTAGGCCCTGCTTCAGTTTCTAACGATAACCTTGAGAAATAACTTTACTCTGGCGGCAATTCAAGACTTTGTTTTAAATCCTCAATAGCCTCGTTGATCACCTTTTCAGCCACCTTTGTCATTGTCTCCCTTGTGACCCTTTCCACCACATCTCCGACCACTTTGGTTATGATGGCCTCAATCCTCTCCTCAGATATTCCAAGCGGCTCTTCTGCTTCCTTTTTCTCACTGGGTTCCTCCTCCAGCATTTTTTCAAAATCGTCAAGGCTTGAATCCTCACCGCCCTTTTCTCCATCCTCCTCGGTCACAATATTTGTAAGTTCAATAATTTCCTCTTCAGGGGTCGGGGTGATCGAAACGCTGTCTGTTTTTTCAGCATTTTCCCCAGGCAGTTCGTCGAACTCAAAATCAAAAAGTTCGTCTTCTCCCTTTCTCTCTTCATTCATTGTTATTCCTCGTTGGACACTTCCAGCTTGCCTTGAATTGATAAAATTTGTTAAATAATAAATAGCACAATACCTACATATTGTCAATATTGTATTTGACCACTAATCCTGGGGATTTTCATCTTCTTCCGTCTGGGTTTCTGTGCTCCTCGCACTTCCCCCGCTTGACCTCATCCACTGAATCTGTTAATAAAAAACTAAGGGCGATTAGCTCAGTTGGATAGAGCGTTGGTCTCCGGAACCAGAGGTCGCGCGTTCGAGTCGCGCATCGCCCGCCAGTAATCTCAAGGGGTTAGACAGTTTTCTCTAACCCCTTTTCATTTTTAAAAATCATTTTCCAACCCTATTTCCAACCTTCAAAATACAAACTCAGGTAAAGCGAGGTAAGAGGTAATTGTAGAGGAGATATTCATATTTGTCATGGGAGGCCTTTTTAGACCAGGCCGCCGTTTACTTCAGCGGCGCTGTGAAGGATGTCCGGAGCCCATTCCGTAAGATGGGCGTTTTTCAGCAACAACCCCCTGATCCGTAACCTTGATTGTGAATTTTTCTGTGAATTCGCCCATAAATAACTCTGTCATGTTGAACAGTTGGCCACATATT
>JAUVRS010000283.1 GCA_030597505.1 Desulfobacteraceae bacterium | reverse complement strand
TGGCCAAACAAGCTCAAGATCAATGTTCTACAACTATCGGACAATATGTCGCTTTGGCGTTTGCTTCAAGGAAGTTGATTGAACGGCAGAAGTCCAGAGCCGTTAAAATTTATCGCCGGAAAAGAGACACTATGTTGGCCGCCTTAGAGAATTACTTCCCAAAAAGTGCACACTGGACAAAACCACAAGGAGGTTTTTATACGTGGGTTACCTTACCAAAGGAAATTGACACTGAAGCGCTTTTGCCAAGATCAATCGAGGACGTCTCAGTTGCATATGGTGCGGGTCCAGCGTTCTACCACAATCGCAGCGGAAAAGAACACATGCGGCTGTGCTACAGTTACGTGCCTGACTCACAAATTGAGGAAGGTATTCGCAGGCTTGCACGTCTTGTGTCCGAGATCCTGGTTGATACAAAACGGAAATAGGCGGCGCCCATCAATAAGTAAATAACGTGACATATTGATAATATGCTGGTAGAAGTTTTATGCCAAGATTAGCCCGCCTCGATACCCCTGGTGTTGTGAGCCACATTATCATCCGTGGGATAGAACGCCGAAAGATACTTAAGGGCCTCTGGGTATAACCGGTCAAGGGGTTGGGTATGCTGTGCGAAGGGGTGAATGCCTTAAGACAACGCGGCTTGTAACTCGCGTCTTTATTTGTGGTACATAAATCCTATTATATTTTTAATGGTGAAAAGATGGAAAAAATTTTTGATGGTAAAAAGGCTGGCAAATTGGGCACAAAAAAGAAGCCTGCTGTTGTTGAGGTTCAAACAGAAGAAAGATTGAAAGAAGTAGCATCAATATTTGAAGAAAAAGGTTGGAAATATACCATTGGATTGGACCCGGATAAACCGGAGGATATTACCGACTTAGAAACATTGTTAAATCGCCCGAAAACAGTTATAGCCGAAAAGAAGGTTGGACGTAATGAGCCCTGCCCATGTGGAAGCGGGAAAAAGTATAAAAGATGCTGTGGTAAATAAGGCCGTTTTACATATCAAATAACCAAGGTGTGGGCATAACATTTTGAATCATCAAGAGGGACAACTTGATCGGTTTTTGTTATCGGACCGGTTTTTGCCATTCCCTGGCAAATATGTTCGCAATCCTGTCTATCTGGCTGGCGTCGATCTTTAAGGCCTTGCCAATCTCTCCATAAAGCCTTTTTCTGTCTCCGTTCTCAGCCTTAACAAGGCCTTTCAGGTTTCTTTTCTCTTTTAGCCCTAACCCCTCTGTATTTCCCATGGAAACATAACCGTTATTTCCCTCTTTGAATATCCCTTTCTGATAATAGGATCTCATCTGCGCATACCGGGTCTTCATCCTCTGTTTTAATGCCCGAATTGTAGGGTTGGAAATCGATAGGGCATCGTCGGCCAAGGCATATGGGCAGGCAAAAGCCAGGAGGGTTTTCTTGAAAAGACTGCTCTTTTCATTTTTCAGAGGGTCCTTTTCTTGGTCGGGTTTACGGTTTCTTATCTCGTTTACGATCTCTCCCGCAACGGACTCAACTTTTTCGGCAGGGAAATAGATATTGATGGTAACGCAGGCAAATATAAATAATGAGAAAAAAGAAACGGTCATCCACAACGTCTTTTTATATCTCTTCATATTTTCCTCCCGGGTTGGAAAACTGAAATTTGGTTACATACGCAAACAATGTCAAGGTACCCACTCAATCGTCCCATGCTCAGCTCAATAACTCAGCCTGGTTCCAGGGGGGTCCATCTCCGTTCGGGTTGTATTTCTTATTTGATTATGGGGTCGTTTCTCGATTTTGTTATACGTTTTATTCTTTTTATCATATCTTTGAAACTTACACGGTTATCTGGATTTTGATTTATCACATTAACTCCCGAGAATAAACCCCTTTTTACCAGATACTCCTTTCCGCCTTCTTTTATCGTGCCATTTATTTTGAAGACATCGTTTTCCAAGATTGCATGGACGCCAATCTTTTTGTATGGAAACTCTTTAAAAAAGGAGGCAAATAATCCGGCAACCCCGGTAAAAGGGGTCTGACCACTCCCAAGCTGAGCAATATTGTCCACGGCTTTTACGCTTATTTTTTGCGACACTCCCTTCTTCTTTGTTGTTTCCAACAGCAGGTCAAATCTCTGTGGTTGGCCGTGCGATATCTCCAGGTCTTTTACATGTCCACTCAAAACCCCTTCAATCTTTCCAAAGGATGTGCCAGCGGTAAGTTCCGCAAGGTTCAAATCTTTCAATCGGGCACTTAGCTTGAAGATCGGCGCAGCGCCAAACAAGCCCCATGCGCCGAGGTCTGAAAGAATGATCTCTCCGCCAAAGACCTTTGCTTTTGCCTCTCCAATGCTTCTCAGGGTGCCCTTTTCAAAATGTATACGATCCAATTTTCCGCTAATGGTTCCGCGCATGGGGTGTGTCCAGACTCCGGCAAGAAGGGGCGCCAGTTCAACCTGGCCAATCGTGAGGCTTGTATCGACAGATGGGGATAAATCCGACAGTTCTCTAATTACAACGGGTCCCATTTGGACGTCCCCTCCCGGGACCGCAAACGTGGTAGGAGTATCTACAGACAACAGGTTTGGTTGGGCGTCAAACCGCAGGGTGAGTGACTGTTCAGGAAAAAATGAAAGGCCCATGGATTGGATGAGCAACTTTCCTTTTAGCTTTTCCGAAAAGTTTTTTTCCTTGCGGTTCTGGTACCACACGGGAAGGGTCAGATCGATCCCGGTGAGAGATATGCCGGTGTTTTGAGATGAAAACTCCCCTTCCTGCCACATCAAATACCCTTTAGTCATCCAATCGGATCCAGTCCCTGTCAGTTTTAAATCCCCTGAAACCGTCCCACCGATACGGATGCTTTCCAAGACAGGTTTTTCGGTCTTAAACGGTTCCAGTATGATATGGTCAAAAATCGGTTTCAAAGGGGTCTTGGGGAAATTTATGGAAAGATCAAAACGTCGATCGTGGTTATTTTCAAGAAAACTCCCTCGCATCTGAAAGGTCATGATATCTTTAAGACCAAGCCTAAGATCCGATAGTTGAAGATATTTGCTGGTTGAATCGTACTTTCCTTTATAGAAAGAAAAAAATGGATTCTCTTTCAGGTCAAAATAGAATCGGTCATACAAAATTTCACCCGTGTCCGCCTGGATAGAGATCGTTGTATCTATTGCATAAGTTGAAGGTGCTATCTTTCCGTTTATCTCTGCCCTTAGAGATACTTTTTCACCCATACAATTCGAATCCTGGTTCTGAAAGTCAAGATTTTGAAAGGTCAATTTTGAATTAAATGACCAGCTTTCTTTACTGTTTAACCGGGCGTCTATTTGAACGGAATCGCGTCCGGAAAATTCCCATCCGGAAGGGAGTAACCTGAGGGCAAGAGCTGCTTTTAGCAGTCCTGTTTGTTCCCCTCTTACCCTTACAGTTACATTTCCGCCCTCAACTTGCAGCGATGCGGTGAGATTTTTCAACAAAGAGGAGTTTAACTGGATTTCAGGCAAAAAAATGGTGTTGTTTACCCCATCTAGCTGCCCTTTTTTGATCTGTAATCCTATCTCATCAACCAGGAACTCCCTTTTTCCCAATCGCCCTCTTGCACTCGGAACGCTGACGGAAACATCCTTTATCACATAGGAGGGGTGTTTTCCTGAAAATGAAAGAGCCCCTTTAAAGGGCTTCAATTCAACATTATTGCTCGAAAACAGCGAATGATCTGTCTTCATCCTGCCTGAAATTGTTAGACCGGGGAACCGTCCTTCGGCCCGAATGTTGCCTTCGATTCTGCCACTCAATTTGACCTTTTTGGTGGTATAAAAAAGTTGATTTTGTGTAAATCGGGCTTTGAGATCATAATCCCAATTCCATTGATTCCGTTCCTCAAAACCACCAAC
>JAUVRS010000243.1 GCA_030597505.1 Desulfobacteraceae bacterium | reverse complement strand
CGTGAAACAAACAATGAAGAATGCACAGGCTGCGGGGCATGTGAAGAAATATGTCCGGTGGATGCCGTGAAAATGACGGGTGATAAGGCACAGGTGGATCTTGACTGGTGCATCGGTTGTGGTGTATGCGCTGTTTCTTGCCCAACAGGGGCCATCTCTCTCAATCGCCGGCTTGAAACAACGGGACCGAACAGCGTTTCCCATCTCCATGACCGGATAAGAGAAGAACGAGGTCTGGGCCGATGAGGCATTTGAGGATTTACAACACCAACAAATAAAGGAGAAAAACATGGATGAACCGATCAAGAACTACTGGCAGGTCCGTTTGACCGAACTGAAAAATGAACTGGAGGGCAATAATTTTGAGGTATATATTGCGGATGACACTGTTGAAGCAAAAAAAATTGTCCTTGAGGAGATCCTTCCAAAGTCAGAGGCCAAAAGCGTGGCTTGGGGCGGTTCCATGACATTTTTGGCTACCGGTCTTTACCAGGCCATCAAAGAGAATTCAGACCTGGAAATTCTGGACACCTTTGACAAGAGCATCTCTCGTGAAGAGATGGCAGAAAGACGGAGACAGTCACTTCTGGTGGATCTGTTTATCACAGGGACAAACGCCATCACTGAAGCCGGTCAACTCGTCAACCTGGACATGACCGGAAACCGGATTGGGGGCATCACCTATGGCCCCAAATCTGTCATCATTATGGTGGGGCGAAACAAGGTCGTTCCGGATCTGGAGGAGGCGATGGCACGGGTCAAGGACTATGTCGCGCCCATCAACGCCACGCGGCTGGGTATGAAGACACCGTGTGCAAAGACATCATATTGTGAAGAGTGCAGCAGCCCTCAGCGCATATGTAACACCTGGACCATCACAGAGAAATGTTTTCCCAAGGGGAGGGTGAAGATCGTATTGATCAATCAAGATCTGGGGCTCTAACGGCAACGGACTCTTTTAGCGCCTCAGTGAGTGGCCCCTCTTCCAATTCCCAGGGGCGCTAAAAGACGCTTTTCCATCTCTTTTTGTGTCCACTCCGTATCATTTTTTTCTTTTCCTCTTTGGTAGATACTGCAAATCGCATCGGCATAATATTTGGCAGTTTCAAAGCAACTGGTAATTGCCTCGTCAATGACCTGCCAATTACGTGTCCGAACAAACCGCCCAAAGGCCTCTATCAGGTCAAGGGACAATTCCTTTCTTAAACCGTCCAGAAAAGCCACATAAAATCCCAGAGAGGCTGTTTTACGTTTTTTTGTGATATATCGAAGGGTACCGTATTCATTTGTGTCGGCAAGAAGGTCCTTAACGGTGCGGGCAAGAAGTTCTATGGGTGTGTGTGGAAAGACAGAGATGATTTCCCTCCATATGTCAAGGTCTAGAATAGGGTCCTTAATACCCCCCAGCTCATGATACATGTATGTTTCGATCTCGTTTTCAGAGATCTTTGTAAGGTTTTGGCGCAACTCTTCAGAGCTCTGACCGCTGATCCCACAGTTTTTTAAGGCGAACTTGATAGCATTTCGCCCTGATTTCTCGAGGAAAAATATCTGATTCCATAAAAAGAGCCTTGCAGATTCCTTCCGGATAAATATAGAGCCATCTTGAGATAAGGCCGGTACTGTTAGCAGATCACGGGCCAATTCTCGACCAAGAATATATACAGGGAATCCGTCCACTTCTATCTTGTTCTCCAGGGTGGCGAGAAAAAAAGTGGGTCTCAGACCGTAGGCATACCCGGCGCCATAGATAAGACCGTGGGGTTTCAGCACCGCATTAATGGCTGTGACATCAAATGGGGGATATTTGCCGCCAGGGAGTGTTATATCAACAAAGTCCTCGGTTTCCAGTGTGTCCCAAGTTTCCTCTTTGTTTCCAATCCACCCCAGGATTTCAGAGGAATCCTTCTCTATCCACGGATCAAGTCCTTTTTCCCATTTGTAAAGATCACGCAGTCGGAGGGCCAACCCACAGATCGAAAAAAGACCTGCATGACGAGAATCGCATATGGCGCAGTTCTGAAGTGTTTGACTGACAATTTTTTGTATCTCAATCCCGTCATGGGTCATAGCGAGGTCAGAATTTTCCATTTCGTGTCTTTTCAACCTCAGACGAGCTCCTTTTGCTCAGGCCCTATAAGGTCCTCAGAGTGCCGACTGTCCCTCACCCTGATTCTTTTACAAAGGATAGCTGCTCAGGGCTATTTGGAAGTGGGGCGAGTTTGGGTTTAATCCTTTTTTGCCGGATGATTTTTCTGAGCGGTTTTCTCTTAAAGAGACCGGGGAACAGCGGCGGCTGAATATAGTCCCGATAATCTGGACATTTCATTCCTTTGCATCTTTCACACATGGTCACGTTGACCTTGTGATGGGATTTTTTGCGGGTGCAGGTAATGTAAGACATTGTTACCTCATAGCAGACCTTCCATCAGGCCTTCCCCCATAGCGTCCAGCACGTCATTTATTTGCAGACGGGTAATAAATCCCTCTTCGAGCAATATGCTGCCGATAAACCGATGTTTTCCTTCTTCCACATTTTCCTTTACCTGTATTTCCAACCCTTTCAGGAATTGTGTGGGGCTGATGAACCCTTTTTGCTCGGCGACAGCGCCAAACTTCTCTTCAATCGTTTCTTTATTCATGGCAGGTTATGGTCGTCCGTCAAGAAAATGGTCAAACCCCACGATTCCCGGTTTTGTCGAAACCTTACAAACCTTCCAAATATTAACCAGAAAAATATCAGGTTGTGACCGTATGTGTCAAACGCTTATGCTATATAAAGACCCGCAAATGGCCTATGAAGTAGTGAGGGCTATTTCGAGACCTCCACCATGGATCTCCCCTCCATCTATGTCAATGCGGGGAGAAAGGGGTTGCTCGCGCAGATGTTACCCGAAGATCTGACAAGAATTGTAGAATTTTCACCAATAAACGTCGCCACATAATAAAGACCCTTTTTTTTCAGGTTTTGGCAGACGGGGAGGGAAAAGAAATGAAGGTCCCCTGGATATCTAAAGAAAAAATCGCCGGAAAAGCCTCATCTCTTGTTGAAGACTTCCGGTCAGTGGCTGGGTACGTGGTCAAACCGCCCATACCGGTTGAAGATATCATTGAACGGTCTCTTGGCGTGCGTCTTTTCTTTGATGATCTCGAGGAAAAACTGGGTGTAAAGGATGTCCTTGGGGCGACCTATGTGGAGTCGAAATTGATCTGTATTAATGAAAAGTTGTTTGAGCACGGTTCGGAGGGCAGACTGGTTTTTACCTGCGCCCACGAGGCAGGTCACTGGGTACTCCACCGCCAGTATGCCGAGGCCCGGGTCCGGGGTGATGCAAAAAGTGAGGTCATAGCCTGTAGGATCAGAGACGCAAAAAAACCGATTGAATGGCAGGCAGACCATTTTGGGGCATGTCTCCTCATGCCGGAAAAAGAAATTCGAGAAACGTTTCAAAAAGTGTGTTGTCAAGAGCCGATTGTTTTTCGAAACGCCAATCGGGCTGTTGGGAGAGGGTCACACCGGACCGAACCTTGTGTTGAACACTGGCCATTTATTGCCGCCGCCATGTGCGAGGCAGGTGGCTTCTCAAATGTTTCCAAACAAGCCATGATCATTCGATTGCAGGAGCTTGGCTTGCTGATCAATTTGACGGATGTAAAAATGAACTGGAACGCGCTGTTTGCTGGCCCTAAGAAACAAAAATCTCTTGATTTGGGGTGAGATATACCGTCTGGATGGTTATCTGTGTCTCAATTCCAGACTTCATTTTACATTCAAAAACAAGATTCACCACCTCGAATAAAAAAACCTTGGTGGTGAATCTTGGGATAAGGGTGAGATATAAAGTATTATAGTTAAATATTTGTTAGGTTGTCAATTAAAAAACTCACAAATCAGTAGGAGGCAACCTTCAATCAAGAATTATATTTCAGCCAGATGCCACAATGTGATCTTTTTCACTTGACTTACAAAATGGATTTGACTATACACAAAAAAACTGACATTCGGAGGGCCAGTTTTTTTTCTAAGAGATAATGACAAACTCGTAAAAAGTCAGAAATGACCTGTTTTCGTCATTCCCGCGAATGCGGGAATCCAGGGAAATCAACCACTCCTGGACTCCCGCATTCGCGGGAGTGACGGCTTTGAAGACTTTTTACGGGACCATCAATAATGGACCTCCGAAATATAATGAACCTTTATATTGGGAAGACAATCCAGAAAGGAGGTATAAAGAGGACCCATTACCGTCACAATCAAACCATTTTATAAAGTTCAAAAAATCCATTTTTGACATCAACATTTTGAATAGAGAGGTGATGTATGAAAAACATTAGATTTAATATTAAGTGCCTGGCGCTTTTGTTGGCAGTGTCATTTTCACTCATGGCTGCCGGTTGTAGCGATTCAGATGACCTGCCACCCCCGTCCCCGTCCCCACCCACACCCACATCCGGCACCCTGAATGGAACGGCAGATGATGGTACCAAGCCGCTGGATGAATATGTCGAGATCACGATTACGCCAACAGCAGGCGGGGCCTCCGTTGTTGTTCAATGCGATGCAAACGGGGCTTACAGCACAAGCCTTACTGCAGGCACGTATGATTTAGCAGCAACCCGTCCGGGGTACGCTGATTATTCATTCAGAGCGACCGGGTTGGAAATCGTAGG
>JAUVRS010000102.1 GCA_030597505.1 Desulfobacteraceae bacterium | reverse complement strand
CCATGACGCTGCCTACACCGAAATGGCCTTTGACGGGTATCATTCACCGAGTTTTCTGGAGGTGGATGGGGCAAAAGAGGTGGGTCTTGAGTTTCACTCCCTTTCAAAAACATATAACATGACAGGTTGGAGAATCGGTTTTGCCGTTGGCAATCATGAAGGCATCGATGGACTTGGGGCCATAAAAAGCAACATTGATTCGGGTGTCTTCCAGGCCGTTCAAATGGCAGGGATTGAAGCCATCCAGGGAGACCAGTCCTGTGTGCAGGATATGATCCGGGTTTATACCGGACGAAGGGATCTCATGGTTCAGGGGCTGAGGGATGCGGGATTTCAATTGGACCCCCCCAAGGCGACCTTTTATCTATGGGTTGGAACCCCGGATGGGTGTACCTCCGCCCGGTTTGCCGGCCGCCTGCTGGAGGAGGCGGGCCTGGTGGTCACCCCGGGAAACGGCTTCGGGGACCCTGGAGAAGGATACTTCCGAATCGCCCTCACCCAAAAAAGAGAAAGACTTTCAGAGGCAGCAGAAAGATTAAAGGCCATAAAACTCTAGCACACAAAGCCCCCCCACAAATGGCAAACACGGCCTTTATTGGACTCGGTTCAAATCTCGGGGACAAACTCAAGAATTGCCTGGAGGCCATTGAGCTGATCCGTGAGATACCGGGATGTGATCTGGGGGCCAAATCCGGTTTTTATCGAACAACGCCTGTGGGAGTTGAGGGTCAGGACTGGTATGTGAATGGTGTCATTTCTTTGAGGACAGTACTGCCCGCGCATGACCTCCTCAACTGGCTTCTGGGGATTGAGAAAAGGATGGGCAGGGTGAGGAAGGACAAATGGGATCCCCGGACTATCGATCTGGACATCCTTCTCTTCGGGCAGACCGTAATCAACCATGAAGACCTGACAATCCCACATCCATTTATGCATCTGAGGAGATTTGTGCTTGTTCCAATGGTTCAACTGGCCCCTGACTCGATCCATCCCGTTTTGGGGAAGACCATGTCCTGGTTGCTGGAAAATTTTTCCGATGATGGCCAGACCGTAACAGAGCTGGAGGGAAAATAGTTTGGGACTTTTTAGATTACTCATTTTTGGCGCCCTGATCTATTTTGTCTACCGTTTGCTAAAGGGTGCACTGGGCTCCCAGAGGAGTATAAAGCAAAAGAGACCCGACGGCGTTATTGATGAGATGGTCCAGGACCCATACTGCAAGACATATATCCCCCGGAGGGATTCCAAAAAACGGAGAGTCGCCGGAAAAGAATATTTTTTTTGCAGCAGAGAATGTGCTGACAAGTATGAAAATGAGATAAAAGACTAAATTTGACCAGCGTTTTTCCTGTGCCCCGACAGGGGAAAACCGGAAATCTTTTTCTGAAGGAGGCAGTATGAAATTTTTTATTGATACCGCAAACATTGATGAGATTAAGAAGGCAAACGATTTAGGCATGGTTGACGGGGTCACCACAAACCCCAGCCTTGTCTCCAAAGAGGGCCGGGAGTTCACAGGGCTTTTAAAGGAGATATGCGGGATTGTGGACGGACCCGTTAGCGCGGAGGTAGTCAGCGTTGATGCAGAAGGGATGATACGCGAGGCCAAAGACCTGGCCGGGATTGCCGATAACATAGTGGTAAAAATCCCCCTGATAGAAGAAGGGTTAAAGGCAGTAAAAACTCTCACAAGTGAAGGAATAAAGACCAATGTAACCCTTTGCTTTTCACCGGTTCAGGCGTTGATGGCGGCAAAGGCGGGGGCTGCCTATATAAGCCCTTTTGTGGGGAGACTGGATGACATCAGCAGCCGGGGTATGGAAGTGGTGGAGCAGATCATGGCTATCTATGAGAATTACGGTTATGAAACAGAAATCATCGTGGCAAGCATCCGAAGCCCCGTTCATGTGCTCGAGGCGGCCCTAATGGGTGCGGATATCGCCACCATCCCTTTTAAGGTTATCCGGCAGTTGATAAAACACCCCCTGACCAATATCGGTCTTGAGAGTTTTCTCTCAGACTGGAAAAAACAGAACAAATAGTGACTGCCGCAAACACCATCCGGGCCGCCTGCTTGGGTATAGCCCTCTTGCTGTGTTGGAGCCCCCGGGCACAGGGGAATATTTACCGTTATGTGGATAAAAACGGTGTCCTGCACTTTACAAACGTCAAGACCGACCCCAAATACACCCTCTATCTCCGGGGGAGCCGAAAGGCCCCATCGGAGTATATCAAAGACTATGGGGCCGCTATTCTTGAGGCCTCAAAAAGATTCAAAGTGGAACTCCCTTTGATAAAGGCGGTCATCAAGGCCGAATCAAACTTTGACCACGAAGCAGTATCAAAAAAGGGGGCAAAGGGGCTGATGCAGCTGATGCCACGGACGGCAGATGAAATGGATGTTGGTGACGCTCTTGACCCCAAAGAGAACATCATGGGCGGCACCCGGTATCTGGGTCTGATGTTAAAACGGTTCAAAAATGATAAGGTCCTGGCCCTTGCCGCTTACAATGCCGGACCCGGCATTGTTGAGTCCTACAATGGCGTCCCGCCTTTTCCCGAAACCGAGGCCTTTGTGAAAAAGGTAATGAAATATTATAAATCCTACAGCACTGGAAACAAATAAGGGCTTGTCCTTTTATTAGGCAATCGCTTTGAAATCCGTGATTTGAACCCGAATTGCCAGAAAATCATGAATCTTCCCGGTCAAAAAAAAGTCTCCAATTTACCCAATGTCCTCACAGCCATAAGGGTGGCCAGTATCCCTCTTGTCCTCATATGCCTTAACTTTTCGGGCAAGTTGGGGAGTTTTCTGGCAGCGCTCTTTTTTGGCATGGCCTCTATAACCGATATCCTTGACGGTTTTTTTGCGCGAAAATACGGCGCTGTCACCTCGCTGGGAAAGTTTCTTGATCCCTTGGCAGACAAAACCCTGATCTGTTTGACCATGATCATGCTGATCCCCCTGGGTCGCATCCCGGTCTGGATGGTGCTGGTTATTGTTATGAGAGAATTGGCCGTTACGGGCCTGAGGGGAATAGCCGCTAATGAAGGGATTGTAATCCAGGCAAGCCCCCTTGGGAAAAATAAGACCATTCTTCAGTCGATTGCGGTTGTGGGGTTGTGTCTCCATTACACGTATTTAAATGCGAATTTTCATGTGGTTGGAATGGTCTTTCTTTGGGGGGCCTTGGTCCTGACTGTTTGGTCCGGGTGGGACTATTTTTCAAAATTTAACAAGGTTTTTATAACCCGTAAGTAAAGAGATTCCCCTCCAATTTTTTATTGACAAAACACCATTCTGTTGTAGTATAATCACTAGAGGTTTATTTGCGGGAATAGCTCAGCTGGTAGAGCACCACGTTGCCAACGTGGCTGTCGCGGGTTCAAATCCCGTTTCCCGCTCCATAAAAATTCCAGGGCGGCATAGCCAAGTGGCTAAGGCAGCGGTCTGCAAAACCGTTATTCACCAGTTCAAATCTGGTTGCCGCCTCCACAATATCAGCAAGGGCTTTCAAGTATTATCAGTAACTTGAAGGCCCTTTTTTTTTGTTCTTGACAACATCACCGGACATGACACAAAGTCCACCAAATCACACCATGAACTTGAGGAAAATTAAAGCAAACTTTCAACATTTATTTTTTTGAAAATCGAACAAAATCTGGCCTTTGTCAGGAAACTGTTTTGGGAATAACTATGGGTGAAAACAGATACACAGTGCTTCTGAACGACTGCCTAAAAAGCCATATGCTCAGTCTCATCACAAGAGAGAAAAACCGTCTCAGGGAGAAATTTGAATTTCTTGAGGCTGGGATCTGGGACTCAGGTGTTCGGGTCAAGAAGTTGAAAGGGTCATCCGGAAAGGTCATTTTTGAAGGACGCGTTTCAAAAGGGGACCGAATAATCTTCACATTGGGAAAACATGGCTATCAAACAGCCATATACGTATGGGCCATTGTCAAGCATGACGATATTAGTTCATCCATAAAAAAAGTCTTCCCCGAAAATGCACCTTTTTTGAACTTTGAATCCGAGACCATTGAAGAGTATCCTGATATTTTGATCGATGACCTTCCCGAAGAATACTACAGCCAGGAAGCAATCGAGGAAAAATCCCCTGATGACTATGGTCCCCAGAAATGGCTGGTCCTGAGCGATGAGGAGTGGAAACGAATGTTGCTTGCAGGAGACCCTGACGATTTTGAGATTTTTCTTTTCCTCACCCCTGAACAAAGCAGGATACTCAAGATAGCGCCCCCGATCCTTCTTTCCGGAACAGCCGGGAGCGGAAAAACAACGATTTCAGTCTACTATCTCCTGGGAAAGAAATTCCTCAATAAGAAACGTCTTTTCCTTACATATAATCCCTTTTTGAACGAGTTTTCACAAAAAATCTACAGCGGTCTCATTTCTCATACTGACCTTGATAAATCTGACATAAAACCCGATTTTTACGTGTTCCGAGATCTCGTGCATGAACTTGCCAAAACTTCGGGCCTAAACTTCGAGGGAAAAAATGAAGTTGGCCTACAGGAATTTGAGCATATATTTCGAAACCACAGGTTTTACAAAAAATATGATGCAGAGCTTGTGTGGGAAGAAATCCGGTCCATAATAAAGGGTGCAAAACCACCCATTAGATTGGAAAGGTACAAAAAGCTGCTCCAAGCGTACATTCAAAATGAACTTAGTCACAGAGGTCTTTATGAACTCAAGAACTACCTCTTGGGACTCAAGAAATTTGAGTTTCAGGAGAAAATCGAACGTATCCTGGAAAGAAAAACCAGATATTCCCGACTTGATGAACTTGTTCAGCACATTAAAATCGACAATGATCCCGCCGGAGATGAACACAAGTTCGTTCTCGGTGAAGTTCTCAAAATCATAGACAAAAAGGCCGGAAATTTTACCTCTCCCCTTCTGACCTACCAGGAATACTGCAACCTTGGGAGAAAAAGGGCGCCCAATTTCCTTTTTGAAAGAAAGGATATTTATGCCATAGCCGAGTATTACCAGAGCCGACTCGAGGAGCAGGGAAAATGGGATGAGATCGACCTTTGCAGGCAGGCTATCCAGCGTTTGGACCATCATTCCAAGAGATTTAGTTATGACCTTGTTGTGTGCGACGAAGTACAGGATTTTGCAGACATTCAGCTCTCTCTCATTTTCAGGCTGGCTAAGACCTATGACGGCATCGTATTCACCGGAGATCCGAAACAGATAATCAACCCAAGCGGTTTCCGCTGGGAAGAAGTGAAAGAGAAATTCTATGAAAGAGGTGTCGAGGTCCCGGACGTTCATCTGCTCAATCTAAACTTTCGGTGTGTCGGGAGCATAGTAAAGTTGTCCAACGCTCTTCTGGACCTTAAACAACAATTGATTGGTCTATCCGGATCGGAGCTGAGAGAAGACTGGAAATTCAATGGAAGACCTCCATTTTTTCTTTCAGGAATCAGTGAGAAGGACCTCCTTGACAGGCTGCATCTCACAGGAGCAGGCCAGATTATCCTTGTAAGAAACAGAGGTGAACAGAGAAGGCTGAAAAGAGCTTTGCATACCGAGCTTGTATTCACAATTAGTGAGGCAAAGGGGCTGGAGTTCGATACGGTCTTCATCTGGAAGTTTTCTTCAAGCAAAAAATCATCCGGAATATGGAGACGGATCAAAGACGGGGATTTCGACCGGATCCATTATCCGCACATAAGACACGAAATAAAGCTTCTTTATGTGGCCATAACAAGAGCTCGAAATACGCTCATCATCTTCGACTCATCCGATGATATATGGGAATTGCCCGGCCTCCATAATCTACTTTACAGGACCAACGAACAAGATATCCTATCCGAGATATGGCAGCGAGTTTCCACACCGGAAGAATGGGAGAAACAGGGCGACTACTTCTTTGAGCGAGAGTACTATCCTGCGGCGACAGAATGCTATAAGAATGCCGGGAATCTCGTCAGGTCGGAGATTTCCGAGGCCTACGTCCTTGAAGGAAGAAATCAGTTCAAAGCGGCGGCAGAGCTTTTTGAAAAACACGATTTTCTTCAGAAGACCGCAGAATGCTACGAAGGAGCTGGTCTGTTCGCGCGCGCTCTTCCATCGTGGGAAAAACTGAAAAACAAAGACCGCATAAAGCTCTGCAAAATCCGAATGTATGAACAGGATGGAGAATATGATCAAGCCGCGGAGAAGTGGTTCAAACTTAAAAAGTTCAACAGTGCCCTTGATAACTGGCACAAAGCAGGGAACTATCAGAGGATCGGGGAATACTACTATGCAAAAAAGCAATATGAAAAGGCTGCAGAAAAGTTCGAAAATGCAAAAAACTATGAGCTCGCTGCGACATGCTACAAGAAAGCAAAACAATTTGACAAGGCAGCAGACCTGTTCTTGCATGCAGGGGATTTTGTTAATGCAATGAAGCTCTACAAAAAATTGAAAAACACACAGAAACTCCTCTCGTGTTACATGGGCCTCAAAGATCAATATAACGCTGCACTGCTCTATGAAAAGGAAAAAGACATAGATAAGGCGATTACCTGTTTTAGAGATTTCGTAAATGCTTCAACCGAAAACAGAAATGCACTTTTAGAGGAAGCAGAAACATATCAGCCAAAACGATCAAAACTGAAGGCGGCCGTCCGTTATTCAGCCCTTTCCATGCAGGATCGATCCGCTCCCATCTATTTTGAAAAGAGGCATTTCGAAAAAGCCCTGGATGAATTCAGGACAATCAAGAACCATGAAAAAGCCGCAGAGTGTCTTCTTACTCTCAACAATTACTATCAGGCTGCACTGGAATATGAAAAGAGCGACAGCAGTGATAGGTGGTTTAAAGTCACAGAATCGTTGATAGGACATCTTGACTCATATGAGGGCTCTGGTAGGGCCCCAGAGGGCAAACTGCTAAAAGAGGCAGATATCTTATTTGAGAGCGGTTCATATGACAGTGCTATGGCACGGTATAAGGCAGTCGGATATCCTGACCGGATCAGTGATGCGTATCTCATGCTGGACCGGGATGAGGAAGCCCTGGAGTATTTCCTGGGCAACGGCATGTATGATGATGCCAACAGATATCTGGATAGTAAGAAGGACATAACCGTTTCTGATGATTTCATCAATGCTATAGCGAAAAGGTTTAGTGAACGTCATCGCTTACATTTTGAAAGACCGGGTGGACTCGAAACAATTGCAAAGCTTTTCAAATTCCGCCTTGAAGAGAAGCGGGACGAAAAGACACTTCACCTTATCAATGAGTTCCTGTCTTCTTTTCCATTCTTGTTGTTTCATGATGATATCCCCCGTTCTGTGCTGGAGCTTATACTGGAGGCAAAAAATTATAACGTTATCCTGGAGTTACTCAAAGCAAAAAGACATATGACAGATACAGAGGCGGATGCTCTTGAAACTTTTGTTATCGCCATAGAGGAAAAGGCCAAAAGAGAAAAAGACGGGGCTCTTCTCGCGTGCTGTATGTTTCTGAAGGACCGTGCCGGGTTTGAGGATGCACTTGAAAAACTCAGTGTCACAGAATGGAACCACACTCTCTTTGCGGAAACCGAAAAGCAATATCAAAGGGCGGTTGATTATCTAACCAAGGCCAAGAGGATTGAGGACGCTGCACGTATCTGCAGACAGTATAGGAACTATGATCTCTCAGGACAGGTATATGAAGGCGTTGGCGACTATGCTTCTGCCGCAAAGGATTACCGCGACGGAGGACTCTATGAGGATGCCCTCCGCTGTTACGGGGAAATTGATGACACCCGGGGTTTTGCAAGGGTTTACGAGAGAATGCAGGAATTTGATAAGGCCATAGCCATATGGGAAAAGCTCGGGAAAACCAGAGAAGTCAACCGTGTTCTCAAAAAAAAGGCGAAAATCATGCCAGAAGGGCAGCTGAAGTTATTTTAGACATAGACATCTTTGAATTCGTTAGACAATATCGGGTCTTCAATGCCGTCCTTGTCCTTAACCCTGAACGTTGAACCCTGAACCCTTGAACCTGAGTAGTTACATGCAAATCAATAATAATCTTGTTTATCTCGTAAATCCTGTCTAAAATGGACCTGGGTAGTTACGTTGTATTAAGCATAATGGTCAATTCGTCT
>JAUVRS010000136.1 GCA_030597505.1 Desulfobacteraceae bacterium | reverse complement strand
TGTTTGTCTCACCAAACACATAAAAAGCACCCCAAGTGCCGCCATCACCGTATCGATCATAAATGGATAATCATAACTTCCTGTTGTATCTCGGAGTATACCACTCACCCAATGGACCGATATTGCCCCAAGACCGTAGAATGGAGTCCATGCACCGATAACCGTCCCCATAACCTCTTTTGGAAAAAAGTCCCCTGCACAGGCCCCGTAAATGGGAAAGGTGGCGCCAAAAAAAACCGCTAAGAGCCCCACAAACACATACAGTAAACCCCATGAATTTCCGCTCAATAAAATTCCAACAAAACCGACAGTTATAAAGGAATTGGAGATTATAATGGTCCGCTTCCTGCCCAGATAATCTGATAATGGGAGGATTGTCAAGACACCCACGACCTGACATATCCCGTGTATTGTAGCCAAAAAACTCGCTTTCTCAAGCGGCAGCCCCATCTGATATTTGGCATAGTCCACCATAAAGGTTGTAATCCCGTATACGCTATATGATATGGCAAAGTAAGAGATCCCTATAAGCCAGAATATCCTATCCTTAAAGACATGAGAAAAGAACACCCCTTTTTGATCACTCTTTTCTGTCTGTACATCAGGGTTTGCCCCTTGTTTCCCTCCCCAGAGTGAATACCCTGCCGAAATTGGATCACTTCGCAAAAACAGACCATTGGCCAGGACCAAGACCAGTGCGGTGGCCCCCAAAAAATACCATGAATAGCGCCAACTATAGTTATTCACAACCCAGGGAAACACCACCCCAATTGCAGCAAAACCCAGACCGTAACCGGTCGAAAGTATCCCCAGCGCCATCCCCCTCCGATGTGGCGCAAACCAGCGCTGGACAACCGTGATGACCGGCGTCCACATACCCGTGCTGCCGATCCCAGCTATGGCAAATGAAAGACACGCCATCCAAAAAGATTGGATTGTCCCCATCAGGAAAGTGCCGACTCCTAGGATAAATGCGCAGAGCGTAATGATTCTACGGGCACCGATCCGGTCCGTGAGGTACCCGGCAAGCGGGGTCAGGGTTACATATGATAAAAAATAGGCATTAAAGATAGATCCCCCTGCCGTCCGGCTGAATCCAAGCTCCTTTATCATCTCCGGAAGCACGACCCCATACCCAAGCCGGATGGAATAGTTGATAAAGAGATTGACAAAACAGACCCCCAGAACAACCCAGGCCCAATGGATTGATCGATTATTCACCACGGCCATTCCGGTTTTTTCCTCCATTCGAGTCTCCCACAAACAGCGTCTGAAATCATAGATATCCGGTCAATCACATCACAACTGTTTCTTGACCAACCTCGGGCGGGAGTATAGGGGATCAAATGGTCGTGGTCAATTTCATAATCAGAATGGCCAAAAGATTGACATTTCCTGGTCTATTCCAGTATTTCTCTTTCCATGAAAAGACTCGCCCTGCCTTTTGCCAAAACTCTCAAGAATTTTCATCCCCTGAAACAATATTTTTTCCAAAACCGCTGGCCCCTTGCCATCGGGCTCCTGAGTCTGCTTCTGGTGGATTTCCTCCAACTTCTGATTCCCTTGGTGATCAAAAGTGCCATCAACCTCTTGACTGCCCAGAACCCAACAGTTCAGATTCTTTTCCAAAAAGGCCTCACCATTTTTGGAATTGCCTTGCTCATCGCCCTTTTCCGGTATATTTGGCGGCATCTCATACTAGGCCATTCCAGAAAGGTTGAACAAAACCTGAGAAACCGGCTTTTTTCACATGTCCAGACCCTCTCCCCTTCTTTTTATCAACGGACAAAGACCGGAGACCTTATGGCAAGAGCCATCAATGACATAAACGCAATCCGCATGGCCACCGGCATAGGGCTTGTTGCCCTGACCGATGGTACGGTGCTGGGTGTGGCTGCGATCGGCTTTATGTTGTCTATAAACGTAAAGCTTACCCTTATCTCGCTGATCCCCGCCCCCATAATCGTAATATTTACAAAGATTATCACACGCCGTCTGGCAAGCGGTTTTGAATCCGTCCAGAGGACCTTTTCCGATCTGACTGAAAGGGTCAGAGAGGCCTTTGCGGGAATCAGGGTAATAAAGGCCTATGGTCGAGAGTCCTGGGAATACGACAAAATCGAGGAACAGGGACGGCACTATGTTTCAGTAAACATGAATCTTGCCAAATCATTGGCCCTTTTTTTTCCGATGATGGCGATTTTTACCAATCTGGGTCTTGCAATTGTGATCTGGCTGGGGGGCCGCTTGACCATCCTTGGAGACATGACCACTGGAGATTTTGTGGCTTTTATCAGCTATCTCAACCTCCTGACCTGGCCCATGATGGCCATGGGATGGGTCACAAATCTTGTTCAAAGAGGCTCAGCCTCCATGCGCCGTATTAACCAAATACTCGAAGAGGTCCCTGAAATAAGAGATGAAGATGACGCCCCGAGCGAAGATTTTTATCAGATCAAGGGGAAGATCGAGATCAGAGCGCTGAGCTACAAGTATCCGGGCCAAAACACCAACGCATTAAAAGACCTCCGGCTCAGAATCGATCCCGGAGAGACCGTCGCCCTGGTTGGTCGCGTGGGCTCAGGGAAGAGCACTCTGTTAAACGCAATCCCTCGTCTCCTGGATGTGCCGCCGGCGTCCGTGTTTGCGGATGACATTGACATACGGGAGATACCGCTCAAGACATTGAGAGGGAACATTGGATTTGTAACCCAGGAAACCTTTCTATTTTCAGACACCATCCGTAACAATGTTGTTTTTGGCAGAGAAGGGATCTCGGACGATGAACTAAAATCGGTTCTTCAAACCGCCGATATCTTTGAAGATGTCTGCACCCTCGATAAGGGTCTGGAGACCCGCCTGGGCGAGCGGGGGATGACCCTCTCGGGGGGGCAGCGGCAGCGGCTGACCATTGCCAGGGCCATTGTGAACTCACCGCCCATCCTGATCCTGGATGATGCCCTTTCCATGGTCGACACACGCACCGAGGAGAGGATCTTGAGCCGGATACTTGAGTTGAGACAAAACAGGACCAACCTGATCGTCTCTCACAGGGCATCAACTATTATCAGGGCAGACCGTATTTTCGTTCTCGATCAGGGTGAACTGGTGGAGGAGGGAACCCATGATGAACTCATGGATAAGGGAGGATTGTACACAACCCTTTATAAAGAACAGTTAATTTTTCAGGAATTAGAAATGGGGGCTATGTAACCATGTTTGGTGACTATGGGTATGAGGAGGAAGGCAAACTTGGGAAGCCTTACAACTTTAAATTGCTAAAAAGGCTTGCACAATATGCCCTTCCCTATAAAAAAACGGTTGCGGCAGCACTTTCTTTTACCATCCTGATTGCCCTTTTTCACCTGGTGGTCCCCTACCTGACCAAAATCGCCATAGATAAATATATCCTGCCCGCATGGCATCGTGTGGAAACAAACGCTCCGGCGGATTCTGGAATGAACGACATAGAGGCCCGCTACGGCCATCTGTTAGTGAGAGGTGGGGAGAAATCATTACCTTATATTTCAAATCAAAACACAAGATCGATCGAGCCTGCCCATCTTGACACCTATAAAGCAAAAAGAATCATTACCCCCGAGAGGTTCTATCGGGTAAGCCCGGATCTTATCTCAGATACCTTACTCGAAAAAAAAATAGGGGCATTTTCCGCTATGAAGGATGGGACGCTGATGATTCCGTACCAAGCCATAAACGATCTCCCAAGAAATGAGATTCTCCAAATCAGAGAGAAGGACGTCCGGGGCGTGACCCTGATGGCAATGATCTTTTTTTTGATAGTCATCCTTTTATTCGGACTCGGTTACGGGGAACATTATCTCTTTGAATTTACGGGTCAACATATGATGCAAGACATTCGTGTCCGGCTCTTTGACAGGATGCAGTCCCAGGCAACGCGTTTTTTTGATAAACACCCTGTTGGCAGGCTGGTTACCCGGGTTACAAATGATGTTGAAAACCTGAATGAAATGCTCAAATCGGTCTTCATCGCCCTCTTCAAAGACGTTTTTATTCTCACGGGCATCCTGATAGTCCTTTTGTTTATGAACTGGCGGCTGGCCCTGGTCTGTTTTACCCTGATCCCGGTTATATTTGGTCTCACCTTTTTGTTTAGCAAAATGGCAAGGGACGCCTTTAGAGACCTCCGAGCCACGGTGGCAAAGATAAATGGATTTCTTCAGGAAAGAATTGCCATCATGCGGATCATACAGCTCTTTGTCAGAGAGAGATTCCAGATGGATTCCTTTGCGCAGATCAACCGCCAGAACTACTTGGCCGGTATGAAACAGATCAAAGTTTTCGCCATATTTATGCCGATCATGGAGCTGTTTTCATCTGTCGCCGTTGCCCTTCTCATTTGGCACGGCGGAGGAAAGGTCATTAGCGAACAGCTCACCCTCGGGTCCCTCGTTGCCTTTATAAGCTATATCCAAATGTTCTTTAAACCCATTCGGGATATCTCGGAAAAGTACAACATCATGCAGTTGGCAATGGCGTCTACTGAACGTATATTCGAGTTTATGGACCATAACGAAGTTCTGCCCGAGCCAAAACATCCATTTGGGTCTCCCTGGATGACAGGACATCTTCAGTTCAAAGATGTATCATTCGGTTATGAGAAAGATCGTCCCGTTCTTCACTCTGTCTCGTTCGAAATAAACCCAGGGGAAACAGTCGCCATTGTAGGACAAACCGGGTCTGGCAAAAGTACCGTCGTAAACCTGGTCAAACGTTTCTATGACCCCGATAACGGCGCGGTGCTGCTGGATGGTATTGATCTGAGAAAACGATCCCTGAAAGAGCTCCACCGAAACATCGGTCTTTGCATGCAGGATGTGTTTATTTTTGGAGGAAACCTTGGTGAAAACATCTCTTTGGGTGAAAAAGGACTGGATGCAAAAAAACTAGAGATGGCGGCAAGAACAGCCAATGCACTCCCATTTATTCAACGGCTGCCAATGGGCTTTCAACAGGAACTTGGAGAAGGGGGAACAACGCTATCTGTTGGTGAGCGCCAGCTCTTGTCCTTTGCAAGGGCCCTTGCGGATAACCCGCAGATGCTCATCCTGGATGAGGCCACCTCAAGCGTTGACCCCGAGACAGAACGTCTTATACAAGAGGCCATTTCCCGGATGGCGCATGAAAGGACCACCCTTATTGTGGCACACCGGCTTTCCACCATTCGAAACGCTGACAGAATTCTGGTCATGCACCATGGTCGTATCACAGAGCAGGGGACACATAAAGAACTCATGGCCCAGGGTGGCATCTATTACAAACTCACCAAGCTAAAAGAAAGTTGAAGGGAAAACCTTTTTCTCGAGGAGGAACCTGTCATGAACATTGCCAACATGCTGGAAATCCAGGCGTTTAAGACCCCTGATAAAACCGCTGTGGTATTTGGCAAAAACGAATATTCGTATGGCTTCCTGAATGCCGAGTCTGGCAGGGTTGCAAACGCCTTTACTGGTCTTGGGATAAAAAAAGGGGATCACATGGCCATTTGGCTTCCCAATTGTCTGGAGTTTTTGAGCTCTTTTTTTGGAATTCTCAAATTGGGAGGAGTGGTTCTTCCCATGAATATCCTATATAAAAAAAGAGAACTGCGCTTTCTTTTATCAAATTCAAAATCAAAGGTCGTCATTGCCTTAAAGGAAGACCTCCATGTTCTAAGACAAATCGAAGATGACCTTCCGCATCTGGAAAGCATCGTCACCGTGGGAGAAGGAGGCGATTACGATCACCGTATATCCTTTCAAGAAATGACTAAAACCAATTCGGTCGACTTCCCGAGCCTCGAATTAGACCCCGATGATACTGCAACCATTTTGTATACATCCGGAACCACCGGCAACCCCAAGGGGGCCATGCTCACCCATCGAAATCTACTTATGAACGCAGAGTATTATGCAGCCGGGCTTGGAGCGAAGAAAGATTGGGTGGGAATTTGTGTTCTTCCCTTGTCTCATCTGCTTTCCCTGGCGGCAGGGGTTATGGTCATGTTTGGCCGAGGGGCCACGATGCACGTGATGAAGCAGTTTGAACCGGAGGCCGCCGCCAGAACAATTTCTCACCACAGGGTAAACTACACCTTTGCCGTCCGAACCGTATATTCTTTGTTTATGGCTCTACCAAATGAGCCACAATTTGATCTGAGTTCCCTGGAGGTTTGTATCGTAACCGGAGCGGTAACGCCTTTAGAGTTGAGAAACGCCTTTGAGAAAAAGTTCAAATGTACAACCATACAGGCATACGGTCAGGTTGAGAGTTCGCCCGTGATATCACTTGACCGTATGGATATGAAGAGAAAATTTGAAAGTGTTGGTTACCCCCTGCCCCATATTGATATAAAGATTGCTGATGATGCAGACCGACCCCTTCCCCCTGGAGAGCACGGTGAGATATGTTGTAAAGGCCATTGTGTGATGAAGGGCTACTGGGATAATCCGGAGGGTACCCGCGCCGCGATCAAGGACGGGTGGTTACACACAGGCGATATCGGTATGGTTGATGAGGAGGGTTATCTTTATATTTTTGACCGGAAGAAAGATATGATCATCTGCGGCGGATATAACATTTACCCCATTGAGCTTGAAGAGCTTCTTTATGAAAACCCAAAGGTGTTGGAGGCAGCCGTAATCGGAGTGAGGGACGAGAAAATGGGAGAAATCCCCAAGGCCTTTATCGTGCTCCAATCCAATGCAACAGCAACGGAAGATGAGATCATGGATTACGTAAAAAACAGCCTCGCCAAATACAAAAAACTGCGGGACATCGAGTTTGTGGATGAACTGCCAAAAGGCCCCACCGGGAAAATCCTCAGAAGACGTCTTCGTGAAAAAAAGAGCGAAGGTTAGGGCCTGCGCAGAAATAACTTCGGAGAATTGTCGCCCGGATTTGGGTCAGATTTGGTTGTGCCGTCCGAGAGAAATAATAAGATATTTG
>JAUVRS010000249.1 GCA_030597505.1 Desulfobacteraceae bacterium | reverse complement strand
TATCATCTTTGAAATCTCAGACAGTATTTTGGACGGGTCGGCCGGAAAGTGTCTTGAGATTGTAAATCAGATCTACAACTATGGAGATGCTATCAAGGAATTTTATCGCTCACTCATGGAGCAATTCAGAAATCTCCTGGTCATGCTTATAGCCCCGCAAGACTATGTGTTCGCCATAACTGAAGAGGAAAAGGCGGAGGCCGGAATACAGGCGGAAAAAGCAGGCGTGGAAAAGCTCCAGATACTTCTGAATTTTCTTATCAACCGGGAACGGGATCTGAGATCCAGCTTTCATCCCCGTCTGGTCCTTGAGGCGATCATGATCAAGATGTGCCATCTTGATGACTTCCTCTCTTTTGATCAGATATTAAAAAAGATGGAATCCCTCGAAAAGAGGCTTTCGGGTGGCTTGCCGGCCGATGGAGTGCCAAACACAGATATTAAAAGTGAGCAGCGGCCGCCTGAAAATAGTCAAACACCTCCCATCGAAGATGGCGACTCCACACAGGGTGAGAGTTGGGAGGGGTTTTTGGCGTTTCTTTCATCAAAAAGCAAACCCATGACCAGCATACTCAGGGGTTGGCAACTTGAGAAACTATCAGACAAGACTCTGGAGATTGCAACCGAGAGCCGGTCGTTTTCATCATCTTTTTTTGATGACCCCGAAAGATATGACCAATTGACTAAATTCTGTCAGGAGTTTTTCAAAAAAGATATCCGGCCGAAAATCGTTGTCAAAGGGCGGTCGCAGACCCCAAAAAAAAAGCAATCCAATAAGCATGCAGATCTTCCCCCGCCCATTCAGGACATCCTGAAGGTTTTTCAAGGGGAAATAAAAGAAGGATCCCTGTAGCAGAGACGGGTCCTAATCCTATGAACAGTCCAGCATAACAAGGAGGTGAAAAATGAAAGGCATACCCAATATGGGCCAGCTTATGAAACAGGCCCAGCAATTTCAGTCAAAAATGGCCAAGTTGCAGGAAGAACTGGGTGACAAAACCGTGGAGGCCTCTGCCGGGGGTGGCATGGTCACGGTGGTGGTCAACGGAAAACAGGAAATGCTTTCCATACAGATCGATCCGGAGGTGATTGATCGCGAGGACCCTGAAATGCTTCAAGACCTTATCATGGCCGCCGTCAATGACGGCCTGACGAGGGCAAAGAATATGATGAACGAAGAAATGGGGGAATTGACCAAGGGACTCAATGTCCCGGGTCTGTCAGGGCTAGTATAGGCCTTCGGCCCGGAATTGCAAGGTTCAAAACCATGGGAATTTATCCACGATCACTTGAAAAACTGATAGGGCAGTTCTCGAGACTCCCGGGAATTGGGCAAAAATCGGCGACACGCGTGGCGCTCCATATCCTCGGGTGCAACAGGGAACTTGCTGAAAGCCTGGCCGAAAGCCTCCTGGAGGTCAAGGAGAAGATAAAGTTCTGTTCGGTTTGTTTTAATCTAACCGATGATGACCCCTGTCCCATCTGTCAGGACCAGGGCCGGGCCAACGGCTCTATCTGTGTGGTTGAGGGCCCCGGGGATCAACTCGCTATAGAAGAATCCGGGGTATTTCGAGGTAGATATCATGTCCTTCACGGGGTACTTTCTCCTCTGGATGGCATAGGGCCCGAAGACCTGAAGATTGGGGAACTCCTCAACAGGATCAGCAGGGAGGGGGTTGAGGAACTCATTATCGCCACCAATCCTACCACAGAGGGAGAGGCCACGGCCTCCTTCCTGTTCAGGCTCTCATCAGAGAAAGCCGGGAACCTCAAGATTACCAGAATTGCCCTCGGTGTTCCCATGGGCGGGGACCTGAAATACATAGATGTCATGACCCTCAAACACGCACTCAAGACTCGTGTCCCCATCAACCCATGATCTCCAAAACCGTTCTGAGGAAAATATCAAATATTGTCGGCCGTGAGCACCTGATAACCGAAGGGGATGCCATGTCCGAGTATGCCACGGATGCCACAAAGCTGAAATTTATGCCGGACGCAGTGGTGTTTCCGGGGAGTGCCGGAGAAATTTCCCGGATTCTCCATCTTGCCTCGGAAATGGGGTTTCCTGTTATCCCCAGAGGCGCCGGAAGCGGCATGAGCGGGGGTGCCCTCCCTGTCAATGGGGGTCTGGTGATGGCCATGGCCCGTTTGAACCGTATCCTTATCATCGATCAGGAAAATCTTATTACAAAGGTGGAACCCGGTGTCGTCACGGCCGACCTACAGGCGGCAGTGGAGAAGGTTGATCTCTTTTACCCGCCGGATCCTGCCAGTTTGAACATATCTACCATAGGCGGGAACGTGGCTGAGTGCGCCGGAGGGCTGAGGGCCGTAAAATACGGTGTGACAAGGGACTACGTTCTCGGACTTTCCGTCGTGATCCCCACGGGAGAAATCATAGACACGGGCGTTGAAACCATGAAAGGGGTGGCAGGGTACGATCTGACCCGTCTTTTGGTGGGATCAGAAGGGACCCTTGCGGTAATTACGGGTATCACCCTTCGGTTGATCCCAAGGCCTTCGGCCAAAAAGACCATGGTCGGATTATTCCCGGATGTTTTGTCGGCCGTGAAAACGGTTGCGAGCATCATCAAAAAAAAGATCGTTCCCACGATCCTGGAGTTTATGGACAGATTGTGTCTTGATTGCGTCAGGGAAGAGATGGGGCTTTCTATCCCCCGAGGTGCCGGGGCCATGTTGCTGATCGAGGTGGATGGGGATGAGATTCTTGTTGAGAGGGATGCCCAAAAAATCAGGGACGTCTGTGTTCGCGGGGGCGCCATAAAGTTTGAAACCGCGTCCGGGGCAAAAGAGGCGGAATTGTTGTGGGAGGCACGAAGAAATGTTTCGCCCTCTCTCTACAAATTGAGACCTCACAAGATAAATGAGGATGTTGTGGTCCCCAGGAGCCGGCTGGCGGAATTGGCCGCCCATCTGGGCGAACTCGGAGAAAGATATGGCCTCCCCATCGCCGCCTTTGGACACGCAGGCGACGGTAATATCCATGTAAACATCATGTACAATAAAGAGAATTCCGGCGAAGAGGCAAATGCCAAGATATTGACAAAGGCTTTATTTAAAAAGGTGATCCAGATGGGAGGGACAATCACCGGGGAACACGGTATCGGTATTTCCAAGGCCCCCTATCTGGGATTGGAAATACCCGAGGCCGGGCTCCAGTTGATGTCCAGGATCAAGACTGCGTTTGATCCTGAGGGGATCTTAAACCCCGGCAAGATTTTTTCCTGAATGTCCGTTGTGTTCAAAATGGAAGGGCCCACAGAGGGAGGACTTTAATGAAGGGAAATGCAAACCGTAGATCCCATGACAGGTCTTTTTTTGAATACCTGGTTTTGACGGCCAAAGGCTTCTGTATGGGCGCCTCTGATGTGATTCCCGGGGTTTCGGGTGGGACCATGGCCTTTATTCTTGGTATTTATGAAGAACTGATTGATGCAATAAGATCGTTTGACCTGAAGGGCATCAAACTTCTCCTGACCCTCAAATTGCGGGACTTACTGGATCATATTTCCTGGCAGTTTGTCCTGGCACTGGGGGTCGGGATCCTCATGGCTATTTTTACATTGTCCAGGGTTCTTTCCTGGCTCCTCCAGAACAAACCGGTTCTCATATGGTCATTTTTTCTGGGACTAATCCTTGCCTCCGCCTTTAGTGTGAGCCGACGGGTTGAGGAGTGGCGTCTCTACACATGGCTGGGTCTCTTGGGGGGGGCGATAGGGACCTATTTTCTGGTAGGCCTGGTGCCTGTCTCAACCCCAGACGATCCATGGTTTCTTTTTCTCTCCGGGGCCATCGCCATCTGCGCCATGATCCTTCCCGGTATATCCGGGGCCTTTATCCTGGTGCTTCTGGGTAAATATCAATTTGTGCTTGAGGCGGTTAACAACAGAGATTTCATTGTTTTGGCCATGGTGGCGGCAGGGGCGGTTATAGGTATCGCCGCCTTTTCCCGACTCTTGGGGTGGCTGTTAAGAAATTGTCATGATTTCATGGTTGCGGTCCTGACTGGTCTCATGTTGGGCTCCCTGAGAAAAGTGTGGCCCTGGAAGGAGACACTGGAGACTATTGTGGGCAGCCACGGGAAAGTGATCCCAATTGTCCAGACAAACACGCTCCCCGCACACTGGAATGTGGAGGTTCTCTCTGCCTTGTGCCTGATAGGGATTGGCTTTCTGATAGTATTTTCCCTGGATCGTTTGGTAGGAAAATAGAGTAGACCCTAACGTTGCATAAATATTTGGCCCAAAACCGCTTCGCTCGCCCTATATCAGGCCATCAAGAAACGTTTGGCCATTTTCAAGACCTCACCGTGTGTTTAATACGCTTTCGTCCTTGAAAATGGCCAAATCCCGCCCCGGGCGGGACTGGCTCAATCTATAGCGTTTTGAACTCAAATTTTATGCAACGTTAGGGTAGAGAGTTTTACCAGACACCGGTCTCCCCCAGACCCACAAGTTTAAAGACCACCATGACACTTGTGTTCCAATTATCCCTTTCAACACCAAGCTTT
>JAUVRS010000333.1 GCA_030597505.1 Desulfobacteraceae bacterium | reverse complement strand
GATTTTTTCAAGAATTCGGACATGAATGTCCATTACCCAAACATTTGAAACGGACAATCAACAGCGGTTTTCCCAGATATAACCTTATGGTGGATACCCATTTTATGGCAGAAATGTGTGCAGGAATTCTGGTTGCCGTAACCGATTATGATCATTTTGAGGGGGGTCTTTTGCTGGACGTGACAGATGAAGGCGAGACATGCCGTGGGATGGGTCAACGGGAATTCAAAACCAGGGATGGCGAGATCGTACTAAGGGACAAAAAAGATATCGTTTGTGTGCTTTGCCAGGGTGCAGATGAAAAAACAAGGGTTCGGGAAGATACGTCAAACGTCCTTTTTTACGCCTATGGCATTCCCGGGATTGAAAGTGACCATTTGAGAAAAGGATTGGAAATTGCATCCGAGACCATGTGTGAATTCGGGGGCGGAACGAGTCAAGGGGTTGAAATATTCTGAAGCTGAACCCCGGCCAGAGGAAATTGGATGGATGACCTGAAGATAGCCGCTGTGTGTATGAACGTGGTGCCCGGAGAAGTGAAAATAAATCTTGACCGAATTCATTCATTTGCAAGGGAGGCCTCTGCCAAAGGGGCTAACATGATTTGTTTTCCGGAATTTTCCGTAACGGGTTATTTGGTGACACCCTCCAAAGGCATCTACCGTGGGGGTGACGGTTCCTATGTAACAGAAAGGCTGGTTCGCATAGCTAAAGAGACCGGGCTTGTCCTGGTTGCTGGCATCATAGAGTTTACGGATAGCGAGAAGCCTTACATTACCCAAGTGGTTACAGGGCCCGAAGGCCCTATTGGATTCCATAGAAAAACGCATCTCTCTCCCCCTGAAGCCAATATTTACCAGGCCGGAGATGAGATAAAGATCTTTTCCTATGGTGGGAGCACCTTTGGGGTTTTGCTCTGTTATGAAGCCCATTTCCCAGAAATAAGCACCACGATGGCCCTAATGGGAGCAAACCTGCTTCTGATTCCCCATGCTTCGCCCAGAGGGAACCCACAAGAGAAATTGGAAAGCTGGTTAAGGCATTTAAAGGCCAGGGCCTTTGACAACAGCGTGTTTGTGGTGGCATGTAACCAGGTTGGGAACTCTGGGGAGAGGCTTTCATTTCCGGGGGTTTCGGTTGTCCTTGGCCCGGATGGTCATATCATGGCGGAATACGCGGGTGAGAAAGAACATATCCTTTTTGTGGAACTTGAGGTCGATCTCCTCCACAGTATCAAGAACCACAGGATGAAATACTTTCTTCCAAAACGGCGGCCGGAGTTATACGGGAAAATTTCTACAGTTTGACAAAAAAAAAGCGCAAAACCAACCGGGTCGGATGTGTTCTGCGCTTTTCCTGGCAATAAGAAGTTCTAAACAAATTTTACTGGTTGTCTAGACACAGCCGGTGGGTTTTGGAAGCCCCGCCATTTTACAGGCCCCCTTGCCCGGTCCGGATGGAAACAGTTCATAGATATATTTTAGCTTGTAGCCTGTAACCTTGGACAGGATCCTGACCATGGGAGCAATCCCGTTCTTCTTGTAATATACCTGAAGCACATCGACTATCTTCAAATGTTCGTCGGTCAGTTCCTCAATACCCTCGCTTTGTTTTACGTGATGCATCCATGCTTCGTTCCAGTTATTGAAATCATCAATAAAACCATCTTCATCGACATTGTAAGTGTTTCCTTCAAATTCTACCGTTGGCATACCTGAAAACCTCCTTTTTTAGTATGTTACCCTGTCTACATGGGCTTGTGATTTTTTTCATTATCATTATCAACATGATAATTTAATCAAATTTTCTGAGGCTGTCAACATGTCTTTTCAATAATTTCGATTTTTTCTATTGTCTCTGTAATCGAGGGCCGCTTGAAAAAGCCCCTTTGCCCACAGATCATTTCCGGCTGCATGCACATGCGTAAATGTCGCCAAAAGGTTTTTTCTGCAAAGACCGTCTCTCACCCCATCCACACCCTTTCCCCTTTTCATTTTAAATACGGTCGACACCCCTTGTTCACTGGTGCGTATGACCTTTGAATAATGGAATTCATGCCCCTTCAAGGTCATGCCTTTCGGATAATAGGGATTTGGCCGGTCCACCTCCAGAACCGTGTACCCATGACCCTGGGGCTTTTTCTCAATTATAAACTTGACCGGTAATGCGCCCACCATGGGGAAGGTCTCCCCATCCACCCCAATGGATTCCCCCAGATACATAAACCCACCGCACTCGGCGTAGACAGGTAGGCCCCTGTTGATCTCTTCTTTCAAAGTATCCCGAAAAATGCGGTTATCAGCCAGGGCCATTGCCTGGATCTCGGGGAAGCCGCCCCCGATATACAACGCATCCAACCCGGGGAGGGGTTTTTGCGAAATGGCACTGATCTCCACAAGAGAGGCCCCCAACCGTTCCAGCTGCGCCAGGTTTTCCGGGTAGTAAAACCAGAAGGCTTTGTCTCTTATAAAACCGATCCTCGGAGATTTATCTGTAACACCGTCCGCTAAACAGATCTCAGGATCCAAAGGTCTCGCACCGATGTCCCGGGCCGTCTGTGCGAGGCGCCATATTTTTTCCAAGTCGAGATTTCTCTCAGTGGCCTCCTTGGCCCACAAGACGGCTTTTTCAGCCTGATCGCTTTCCTGGTGTGGGACGAGCCCCATGTGTCTCTCGGGAAAAGGGTTGTCTTTCATTTTGGGGAGTGAGCCCACCACCGGTATATCACAATATTTTTGAATGGCGTTTCTGATCAACGTCTCCTGCCGCGACCCGGCCACCCTGTTAAGTATGACTCCGGCAATATTTAATTTCGGGTCAAATGCCTGACATCCCTTGACGACCGCCGCCG
>JAUVRS010000129.1 GCA_030597505.1 Desulfobacteraceae bacterium | reverse complement strand
TTTCTGACCATCTTTTCAACAACTTCAACATCCCCCCACTTTAACTCCAGCCCGTCGGTGTCATCCTTGGTGATAATACCCCTCTGATACGCCTCAAATGCCATCGCCAGCGTACACCCTGCGGTGCTCGCCTCTATACCCAGCCGATCAAAAAGATCGGTGAGATAAAACACATCGCCAAGATCGGATATCCCGAGTATGGATGACGCACCCTCCACATTTTCACCACCCCCACACAGAGACGCCACATAGCCTTTCCGGGGGCCCTCGAGGATTTCCAGGTCATAGCTACAGGCAGTGGGACATCGATAACACGGTTTTGGGGTTATTTTTTGCTTTGACCATCTGTCACCGTACCCATCCAGAACGGTCGTCTGCATATTGCGGACACAAAGGCCATATATGGATTTTATCCCCTTATAGTCTCCTCTTGGAACACCGCCCCGCCCCAAACGAGCCCATGGGGAATCCGGCCCGTAGTCAAGTGACTTTCGCCAGCGTTTGGCAATATCACGTGCCGAATCTTTGTCAGCAACCGGGACCTCTTTAGTGCCGTAAACCGCGATGGCCTTTAGTTTTTTTGACCCCATCACCACGCCCAAGCCCCCATGGGCCATGGAGTGGTTATAGTCGTTTTCAATAAGCGCCCCCGCGCACAGATTTTCTCCCGCCGGTCCAATGGCCGCCACACTTGCCTTGGGTGCCCTCAGTTCTTTTTTGATGAGGTCTTCGGTTTCATGGGTGTCCTGACCCCAAATCTTTTCAGCCGATCTGATCTCGGTCTTGCCGTCGTTTATCCAGAGAAAAACGGGTTTTTCAGATTTTCCGGTCACGATCAGTCCGTCATAGCCGGCAAATCTGAGGTTGGGACCAAAAAATCCGTGGGTATGAGAACGGCCGGCGGTAAACTCGGTGTCAGGATTCTTGGTAACAAGGGTCAGGTTGGTTGCGCCGGGCGCGTCCGTGGCTGTGAGCGGACCCGTCAAAAAAATCAGGGGGTTTTCAGGATCATGGGCCGATGTTCCGGGGGGGCATCTGTCATAGAGCCAGTGGAGCCCCAGACCAAAACAGCCCAGATATTTTCTGAGGGTTTCTTCCGAAGGGAGTTCATTTTCCAAGATCCTGCCTGTTGAAAGATCTACTTCGAGTATTTTGCCCATATAGCCGCCGATCATTATACCATTCCTCCTTTGCGGTTTGACCGCCCTGCACATATTTTGATGATGAATAAAAGGCCAAAAATAAGCATGGTAACAGAGTGGTCGGCCATTTTCAAATGGGCATTAGTTCCCTAATGGTCTATAATCAAATCCCCATTGTGAGTCAAGTAAAAAAGAAACCACAACATATGTGGTCTCAGGCAGGATCGCCGGTACCCTCCAGGTGAAAACGGAGTCGGAGGTTATGGAAGGTATTGAAGACATTATGAGCATACCCAAAACCCGATTTTTTATTGAAGATCCAAATCGTTTGCGAGATAATGCCAGGGACAGGCAAATCTGACCCAAATCCGGGCGCCAATTCTGTGTGGTTATTTCTGCGCAGGCCTTAAGGAAGGAGGGGAATCATGCAATACAGCTTTAACAAAACACTGGATATGCCATTTGATGATGCCGTGAACAAGGTTACTGACGAACTTAAGAAAGAGGGCTTTGGTGTTCTCACGGATATTGATGTCCAAACGACGTTGAAGAAAAAACTTGATGTGGATTTTAGAAAGTACAGAATTCTGGGGGCGTGCAACCCATCCTTTGCATACAAAGCGCTTCAAGCGGAGCCGAGAATAGGAACGATGTTGCCCTGTAATGTGATAGTTCAGGAAATAGAAGAAGGGAAAATAGAAGTTTCCGCTATAGACCCTATTGCTTCGATGCAGGCCATTGAGAATCCGGGGTTGCAGGATATAGCCGATCAGGTCCAGGCCAAGCTAAAAAAGGTCGTAGAGGGGTTGTAGGTCGGAAACGGGGGCACCTCTATTCATTGAAGAACCCCATCATAATGACATTCCGGCCGCCTGCCCACGGCGACTCAACTTCAGAGTGAAATCAGGGGACAGACAGAAAATCGGCTTTTCGCTTCTCCGTAAAGGCGGCGATACCTTCCTGGAATTCGCCTTGAAGTGAGCTATGGGCAATACCCTGCCTTTCATTTTCCATTTGGGATTCAAGTGTTTCCAGAATTCCTTTCCGCATGAGATTTTTGGCCCTGCCAAAGGTGGCGGTGGGCCCTTGAGCCAGTTTCCGGGCAACGTCGGATACCCCTTTTTCGAAGTCGTCAGATGATAACACACGATTTACTATACCCAGTTTGAGTGCCTCAGCTGCATCTATGGGTTCATTCAGGTAAATCAGTTCCATGGCCTTTTTAGGGCCAACCAGGCGACTCAAAAAAAAGGTTGAGCTCCCATCCGGGACCAGGCCAATGTCGGTATAGGCCATGACAAATCTTGCGTCTTCGGCAGCTATGCTCATGTCACAAGCGAGACTGATACTAAACCCGGCGCCTGCGGCAATACCATTTACCGCGGCGAGGACCGGTTTGGGCATCCTTGCTATCTCTGAGATAAACGAATGGAGGTGAAGGGTCAGGTCTCTCAGGAACAGATCGGAGCGCCCTTTGTTTTTTAGTTCTTGAGCCATTTTTTTGACATCCCCGCCAGCGCAAAAGGCCCTGCCGGTCCCGGTGACCACCACTGCCCTGACGTTTTTCTCAGTCGTACAATAAGCCGCTGCCTGACAGAGTTCTTTGGTCATGGGCAAATTTAACGAATTGAGTTCATCAGGTCTGTTCATGCGGATCCAGGCCACCCCACCTTTTTCCTCAAAATTGAGTGTTTGGTATTCACTCATTTCAGCTCTTGCTCCTTTCCTTTTATACACCCCAGGTCTTGGGGGAGTCTTCTTTTGCGAATTTCTTGTGGCAAAATGGACAAAAAAGCTTGATGTCGTTAAAGTTCGGTTCGTAGAATAACCTGTCTATATAATACAGCTCTTCACAATGGGGGCAGGTGACCCAAACGTCCTTGGGTATTCCAACCTTTTCAATGTTCTGCATATTTTTTCTCCTTTTTGAATCCAGTGGGCGCGGTTGTTAATAGGACGTGGGATATTTTCCAATATGGTCGGGGTTTACGTAATCCGAGATATGGATACGTTCTGCCACGTCGTCCGGGGTCTTGTTTTTCATTTGGTAGTACCTGGGCAAGCCCGGTCCGATGGGAGGCGGGCACGTGGCGTCTATACCGCCCCTTGTTCCGATGTTTCCCGGGGCAGAAAGGCTTGGGTCCAGGGGGAATACGGCAGCCCCTTTGACCACGACGAGATCCTTGTCCCACTGGCTCCGATAGGCCACGGACCAGAGTACATCGCTCTCATTAAAAAGGTCAATGTCTTCATCCACTACGATGACGTGCTTAAGACGTGAATCGCAGGGCAGCGCTGCCATAATGGCCTCTTTCCCGATGCCCGGGCGCGTCTTTTTAACCTGCAGATACACATGGTTCCTTCTGCCGGAAATGGGGACAAACACGTTCATCAATTCGGGTACCACCTGTTTTACAATATCATAGATGCGCGCCTCAAGGGGGAAGTTCCCCAACATCACCAAATGGTCTGCCAGACCCACACCAATTCCATGATAGATGGCGTCTTTGCGGTAGGTAACGCAGGTTACATCAATGACCTGACTGGGCCGCTGGGGACCGATGTAACCCGGGTATTCCCCAAAAGGGCCTTCAGCTTCGTATACGTCTTTGGGTACGTAGCCCTCAATCACCATCTCGGCCTCTGCGGGGACCATCAACTTTTTGCCAAAGGTCTCCGTCGGCACCAGTTTGACGGCTTCTCCCATTACCCCTCCCATTGCGGGATAATGGCTTTCAGGGTGGCCGAGACGGGATTGGGCCCCTGAGACGCCGGACGGATGGTGACCGATCCACACCGCGATAGGCATGTCCTCGCCGCGTTCCCAGAATTTCATAAGATTTTGCATGCTGTGAGATACAATCGCCGGCCAGTATCCGGTCCGTTTGGGGGACTTTACCCAAATTCGTTGCAAACAGGTGTTGTCAATTCCAGTGTCCGGGTCATAGGTCGTGGCAAACCCCGCCCCGATGTAAGGCCCGGGATCCATATAGTTGTGGGTGCAAATGGGGAATCTCAATAGATCCACTTCCCCTCCGGTTTCTATTACTTCCTTAACCGGTGCCTCGTCTCGGGAAACCATCACCGGATCAATACGGTGGGCCACCCGATCTCGATATTCCATGGCGACACGCTGCGGATGGATGCCCAGAGCTTCCGCACAAAGCTCACGACTGGCTGTCAGATTGGTGACCACAGGGAATCGGCTCACATCCCCGTTGTCCAGGATGGGTTTTTCGATGATCATGATCGGATATCTTTTCTCAGCATCGAGTTTTCGCTGTAGCGCGGAAATTTCGTATGCGACCCGCATGGGTTTTTGAATTCTCAAGATTGCTTCCGGATGGGTTTTTTCAATTTCATCCAGATAGGTTCTGAGGTTCTTTGGCATTATTAAATCCTCCTGATCAGTTCAATTTTGAATGCGTATCACTCGATTGGTTGATTGACAGAATGACACTCGATATCCTTGGACCTGGAAATAAGGGTTTTTATTTTTGGATTATATTGAAAATGAAGAGGGAATCAAGGCAAAATTGATTCACAGGCAATGTTTATCCGTCCTTTGTGTTTAAAACAATCTGAAGGAAAAAATAAGCAGTATTGTTTTTATAGTAATATCGTAATAGAACCATTCAGCTAGAAGCCAGTCTTGCATCAGATTTGTGAACGGGGGCGAGCCGATTTTGCAGGAGACCAAAAAATGAATTTCTTTTTTGCTAATGACTGCGAGGGGATTTATTTCGAGTGGAAGATGTTTTGATGGGGAGTCGCTGGGACATCAGGAAAGCAATGGAAGAGAGGCCAAAACCCCGGACCATTGTGTCACCGCATGATTCCGCTGAAATGGTGTTGATTCCTCAAGGGCCATTTACAATGGGAATCAATGAGGAGGAAGTACGTCAAATATTCACGCTGGATCAGCGTGAAAACCCGGTTTTTGTTACGGAAATGCCTGCCAGGACCGTATATCTTACCCCTTACTACATCGATCGATATCCGGTCACCAATTACCAATATGGGAAGTTTATCGAAGCGACTGGACACAAAACCCCTTTGCTCTGGGGCGATCCCGGATGGAATCAACCTATGCAGCCTGTTGTTTTCGTGGGGTGGGAGGACGCAGAGGCGTATGCCGAGTGGGCCGGAAAATCTCTCCCCACAGAACCCCAGTGGGAGAAAGCCGCTCGCGGCGTGGATGGACGATGGTGGGCGTGGGGCCAGGAATTTCTTCCGGACCGGTGTAATTCAAGAGAGTATGGTCTTGGTTGCACCTCTGAAATCGGCCGATTTCATAACGGTGTAAGTCCCTATGGGTGTTATGATATGTGCGGCAATGTGTGGGAAATGTGTAAGGGGAGATGGTTGGGAGATTTTTTCCCCATGCGGGGAGGGTGTTTTATGGGTTCTGTCACGTTTGTTCGGGTCACGTGTCGCTGGACGCCCGAAGACAGCGTCAACGGCGCCCAGTGGCTTGGTTTTCGATGTGTAAAGGAGATACCTCCTAAAAAAGAGATTCAAAAAGGGGGCGGTCAGAAAATCTGAAGGGAAGGGACAGGAGTTTTCTGGGGTTTTACGGTCCAGGGCTCTTTGTCATGGACGGGCGGTTTTAGCGGTATTCAATTCTGGTATTGAATCGATGGCATTTACCAGGGTTTTCAAAACATAATCCGCCTCGGTTTGAAGCAATACCTCATAGCTATAGGGTCCCGTGGCAACAGCAACTGAAGTAGCGCCATATGGTTTTGCACAAACAACATCGCTCGGTGTATCACCAATAACAACGCAATCGCTAAAAGAGATGTCAATTTTTGTTTTTTTTCTAAATTTTTCGACAGCTACTGGAAGAAGGGCGTTTCTGTCTTCGTTATCACTCCCAAATGATCCAACAAAAAAATAGTCGTTCAGGCCAAATGCCCCAAGCTTTATCCGGGCGCCTTTTTCAATGTTGCCTGTCAGAAGCCCAACCCAGCAGCCATCCATGGCCGTCAACTCGTTTAAAAGCGCCATGACTCCTGGGTTCAGATGTTTTCGCTTATTGTTTATCTCTATTTTGAGGTTTTCAATGTACCTTGACAAGATGGCGCGCAACGCCCTATCTTTCAAAGACAGACCCTGGATAGATGCACCTTCCTTTATTATCTGTACATCTGTTTTGCCCGCCATTTCTATTCCAGCGAAAGCGTCTTTGATAGAAAAGAGCTCGTAGAAGGTTCTCTTCATTGATCTGGCCCCGGCCTCACCCGGGTCCATCAACGTGCCGTCTATGTCAAACAGAACTAACTTATTCACCGTGTCTCCAAAAAATACCTTTGAGAATTCCTGAGAAAAAGTAGAATCGGGTTTTGTAACTACGCAGGTGGATAGGCTGAAGGCTGTTAGGAAAAAGCTCATTTTGAAGCCATCTTTGGTGCAAGAACCAGATATTTCCGCTAAAGTACGGCAATCGCGCTTTTCTGCCCCCTTCAGCCTGCAGTCTAAACCGCTTCAGCCTGACTACGTGAGTAGTTACAAAATATGTAATATAGCAACAGCTATAAAGATCATCGGGTTTTCTTTATCTTTAATGAAAGGACCGTCAAATGAACATCACTAAAAAGAAGAAAATGGGTTTCACTGTTATTGTCCTGCTGGGAATCTGCCTGATTTTCAGCATTTCCACCCTGTACAGCGCGGATAAAGGAACAACTTTGCTGGACAACTTTAAGACCTTCAAGCCAAAAGTAGCGCTTATCCCTCCGGATATTGAAGTCCGGACCGACTTTGTGGGCGGCCTGGAGAAAAGAGTCGGCAAGGTCCAAAAAGTCCAGGGCAAGGTTTATGTTATCCACAAGAGCGGCAAAAAAGCCTACCGGCTGAAAAACTCCCACCCGCTCTTTGAAGGTGACACGCTGATCACCGGTTCCCGCTCGCGAATCAACGCGGCGATGGATGACAAAAGTATCCTGGCGCTGGCGCCGAATGCCAAG
>JAUVRS010000170.1 GCA_030597505.1 Desulfobacteraceae bacterium | reverse complement strand
GCCCCCACTGGCACGAATATATTGACTGTAGATGATCCGAATCAATATCCGTGAGGAGGAAAAAATGAGTAAAATGTCACCCACAAAAAAAGCCGCAAAGAAAAATGGTTCTTTGTCAAATGTTCCGGAAAAAATTCTGTTGCAGATGTACCGTAGCGCCTATGCGACACGTCAATTTGAAATCAAAAGCATGGATCTTTATCGCCAGGGACTTGTTCGAGGCTACCTGCATCCATATTTGGGCGCGGAGGCGATCGCAGCGGGCGCTTGCGCGGCTGTTGGATCCGATGCATATATTGTGAGCACCCACCGGGGTCACGGGCATTGCATCAGTAAGGGTGCTGATTTGAAGTTGATGGTGGCTGAAATTATGGGCCGGGCCACGGGATACTGCAACGGCCGGGGGGGCTCCATGCATATTTTCAGCAAGGAGAATCACAATCTTGGGGCCAACGGCATCGTTGGCGCGGGGCTTCCCATCGCGACGGGCGCTGCCATGGGGATCAAGGTCAGAAAGGACAAACAGGTTGTTTTGGTCTTTTTTAGTGACGGCGCCGCCAACCAGGGGGTGTTCGGCGAATCCATGAACTTTGCAGCAACCTTTGAATTGCCGGTCATTTTTATGCTTGAAAACAACCATTATGCTGTCTCAACCCCGGTTGAGTGTTCCTTTGGAAACTGTGATTTGGCGTGCAAAGGCCCTGCCTTTGGGATGCCGGGTATCTGTATCGATGGAAATGACGCTGTCGAAGTATATCTTACCACAAAGAGTGCGGCTGAAAGGGCCCTCAATGGGGAAGGGCCGACGCTGATTGAAGCCAAAACCTACCGCCACGGCGGTCATCACGTAAATGATCCCGGGGATTATATGGATCAGAAAGTCCTGGCAGAATGGAAAGAAAGAGATCCGCTTGATATTCTCAGGGGCAAGATCAAAGGGAAAAAAAAGGTAAAAGAAGTGGAAGATCAAGTGAAATTGGAACTCTCAGAGGCGATAGAATTTGCCAAGAACAGCCCGCAACCATCGGTGGAGGAGTTTTTGGCAAGTATACCCAATTTTTAATGAATTCCCCTGAACAGGAGTAATGACATGGCTGAGATGATGTATAGGGAAGCTTTGAATCGGGCTCTCTTTGAAGAAATGAGAAAAGACCCGACGGTTTTTGTTTTGGGAGAAAATATCGGCGAACGAGGAGGATCTTTTAAGGTCACGGAAGGATTGTTTAACGAATTCGGTGCTGAACGTGTTATAGACACGCCCCTGGCCGAGGCAACATTTACCGGCGCAGCGGTTGGGGCGGCCCTTGTCGGTACACGACCTGTTGTGGATATCCTGTTTGTGGATTTTACCACCGTGCCCATGGACGCAATCGTCAATCAGGCCGCCAAATTTGAATTTATGTCCGGTGGTCAGGGAAAGGTTCCAATGGTTCTGAGGACCCAGGGGGGGGCGGGAAATGGGCTGGCCGCCCAACACTCCCAGAGTCTGGAAGCCCTGTTTTATCATATTCCGGGCCTAAAGGTTATCATGCCCTCCACGCCATATGATGCCTATGGCCTTCTGGTATCGGCCATACGCGACGACCAACCAACCATATTCATCGAACACAAGCTATTATATATGACTAAGGGAGAGGTGCCCGATGAGGAATATCTGATTCCCATTGGCGAAGCCGATGTGAAAAAAGAGGGTTCAGATGTCACCCTGTTAACCTATTCCTATATGACCCTAAAATGTCTTGAAGCTGCGGAGCTTCTGGGGAAAGAAGGCGTCAGTGTTGAGGTGATTGATTTGAGGACGCTTAAACCCCTGGATAAAAAACTCATTCTTGAGTCAGCCAGAAAGACAGGTCGGGTTATAATCGTCCACGAGGCGTGCAAGAGGGGCGGTATTGGGGGAGACATTGCCGCCATGATCATGGAAGAGGCATATGACGATCTGGACGGGCCGGTCTTACGTGTGTGTGGTTTGGACACATCAATTCCGTATAACCTTGAGTTGGAAAAAGTGTGTATTCCAACAACCGAGGATATTGTGGAAGCCATCATCAAGATCACCTGAGTTGGCGGATCTCGCCTTTTTCTTACCACAATTTATCTAGCTGAGGATGAACGCATATTATGGCAACAAATATCATAATGCCCCAGGCCGGGCAGGATATCAAAGAAGGAAGAGTTGTAAAATGGCTAAAGGCCGAAGGTGACACTGTCAAAAAAGGGGAACCTGTCTGCGAAGTGGAAACGGAAAAAGTCGTTTTCGAGGTTGAATCGCCGGCTGACGGGGTCCTTTTAAAAATAGTTGTTCCGGAGGGAGAGAAGAGCGAGATATTTGCGACTATCGGGGTTGTGGGAGAATCGGGAGAGACAATTGATATGACCGAATTTCTCTCCGATGACAAGAAGGATGATGATAAAATTGACGTTGCTGACATTCGGAGGCGTCTGAGTCAAAAAGAAACCAGTGATATTGCAAAAATAAAGGTCTCGGGAAGGGCAAGAAAGCTGGCGAAAGAGAAGGGCGTTGATCTTTCAACCGTTGAGGGCACCGGGCCCGGTGGCCGCATCGTCGAAAAAGACATTGAACAAGCATCTACTGGGGGCGATGCCGCAAGAATAAGAGTATCCCCAGTGGCCAGGAGGATGGCAGAGGAAAATGATATCGACCTGGGCATCATAAATGGCTCGGGACCTGGCGGCCGCATTATAAAGCAAGATGTACAGCGGGCAATAGAGGAGAAAGTTGGGGGGGAAAAGGAAACGGAAAAACCCGGTGGAGCATCACTAAAAGAAGTCAAAGAAATTGTGCCAATCAGAGGTGTCAGACAGGTGATCTTTGAACGGATGCACCAGAGTCTGCAGGAGTCAGCACAGCTTACCATCACCATGGAGGTTGATGCTGCGGAAATGGTCCGTTTCCGAAAGGTTCTGGGCGAGGGCGACGAAGATCAGAGCATCCGTATTTCTTATAATACCATTCTGATAAAGATCCTTGCCCGGGTTCTCGAGGAGCACCCTCAGATGAATTCCAGTGTTATTGGTGATGAAATCTGGTTGTGGGAGTCGGTAAATCTGGGGGTGGCCATGGATGTTGAAAAAGGCCTTGTTGTTCCTGTTGTCCGCGATGCAAACAAAAAAGACCTGCTAGCCATACAAAAGGAAATAGACGAACTGGCAAATAAGGCGAAATCCAAGAGATTGGTGCTGGACGACCTTAGAGGGGGGACATTCACATTAACCAATCTGGGATTCTTGGATGTTGAGGCCTTTACACCCATCCTAAACCCACCTGAGACCGGCATCCTGGGGGTGGGAAAGATCGTGGAGAAACCAGTGGTGGAGAACGGCGAGATCAAGGTAGGCCAGCGGATGACCCTGAGTCTGACGTTTGATCACCGAATTGTTGACGGGGCGAATGGGGGTCGTTTTCTAAAGAGGGTAAAGACATATATGGAAACGCCCTATCTTCTTCTGACAGCCGGAAATAAATCATAAACCCCACTTCAAAATGGAGGCGCCCCATGTCAGGCCTGCTCCAAAGCTGACCAGACGCACGTGAGTGATTATGTCTGTCGGTTTGCGAGTTTCCGCTGTCATGAAAGGGGTGTTAAAAGGCCTAACAAAAAGGGTGCTCCAAAAAACTTCGATGGAGCACCCTTCTTTCTGATCAACACGGTGAGCTATACTACATTGACGTTTGTTGCAGTGGGCCCTTTTTGACCTTGTTCAATGTCAAAGGTGACATTGTCACCCTCATTTAACGATTTGAACCCGGTTGTATTGATTCCTGAATGGTGAACAAATACATCAGGACCATCTTCTTGTTCAATAAACCCATACCCTTTTCGGTCATTAAACCATTTCACGGTTCCATTAGCCATAGTGACATCCTCCTTTCGATCAATTTCCAATTGCTTCAAACTTCAGGTTGCCACTCTTGACAAATGGATCTTCCCCTCAGAACGAAACCGGCCCGCCAAAAAAACCGGGCCTTAATAGTTAATATTATGATAATTTGTTTTTAAATAATGTCAAGTTAAATTTTGGGTTGATACCAAACTCCCTTTCAATCCCCTACAACCGTTTGAAGCCGGTCATCACCCCATGGCAACGGCAAGCCGTACTTACCAGAAGATTGTCTGCTGTTTTTTTTACCTCGTTCATCAACGAAAAAAGCTGCTCCGGGCGATATCCCCCGACACCCGGTCCCAGTTGGTGGCTTCGAATAACCAGCGATCCATATGAAGGTAATTGCAAGTTCCCAAGAACCTCAAACATGTTTTTTTTCCTTTTTTCCCGGGTCATCGTGCAGTTGTTGCGGGGCTCGACGCAGTCATCCGGACACAAAAAATCAGCGTGACTGACGTAGATGCTGCCGTCGGTCCCGTGAACAGGGTTCGGGAGAAGTGGATCAAACTCATGGGGCAAATTGAGGCGTCTGATTCGCCTGGATCCCAATCGGGCCAAAATCCACTCGGCGGCAAGATGAAGGGGTACTGCGGGAATGATCCAGTCCGGGCAGTTAGAGGTGGATAGATTTTCTTTGAGGAACTCGATTCCGTCCGCTTGTTCAAAGGTCAATTCCCTGTCGTTGCCTTCTAGAAAATTTTTTTTGACAGAATCTATCAGGCCAAAATAGGTATTTTTGAAGATTTTTGATAATCTCTGATAAGCAAGCGATCCAAACCGGCCTGATCCTATGATCCAGATTTCTTTCATGACTCTCGTTGAAAACTCCCCTATCATGGCTGCAACGCAAGAAAGGCATCCCCGGATGGAAAATGATCAAATTCCCGGAGCCTTGATGTACTGCAATTACTGCCAATCTCTCATGCTAAAACTCAATCCCTTTTCTTGCTTTGATCCCCTTTTTGAAAGGATGTTTGATTTCTTTCATTTCTATCACGCGTGATGCTGATGCCGTCACTATGGGGTGTGCGTTTCGGCCACTCAAAAGGAGATTCAGATTTTTTGGTTTTAGAAAAAGCATTTCGCTGATTCTTTCAGGATTTATGAGGCCATAGTGAGTGGCGATGTTTATTTCGTCCAAAACCACAAGGCCATATTGCCTTGAAAAAATGTCTCTGAGAGATCTTTCCCAGGCCCGATGGGCAGCGTCCTTGTGTTTCCTGTCAAATTCAGCACCTTTTGCATGTATGAACCCCCTTCCCATTGTCTTGATGTCTATATAATCCAATTTATCAATGGCTATAACTTCCCCATAACGTCTGGGGGATTTTATGGTCTGGAGGATAAGTGTTGGGATTTTTTTGCATGATGAGAGGAATGCCTTTCCCAGACAATATGTGGTTTTTCCTTTGCCATTTCCGGTAATTACTTCAACAAGTCCACGGTCTGTAGCAGGGATTCTCTCGGAGCGCTGGAGAACCATTTTGGTCACAAGATCTGCCTCCTTGATGATCTCCTCGCTCACATTCTGACCGGTAAGGACAAGTTCGACGCAGGAAGGCTTTTTTGTGATAAGAGCCAGAATATCGCTCGGGGAGTAAAGGCCCCTACTCAGTATTTCATGGAGATCGTATAGAACGACCATGTCAAATTTCCCACTGAGGACGGCCATTTTGAGTCGTTTAAAGGCCTCGGTAATCAATAAAGGGTGCCCTTTATCGGTTATAGCACCTCTTTCATCCTTAACGGCTGAACAGTCGATTGAAAGATTGGGTGCGAGGAGTGAAGAGGCGATCGCGGCCTCATCCGCAAATTCGTTGGGGGCAAGGAAGACCACCAAAACTCGGAGACCCTGACCGCAGGCCCTGAGGCTCAGCCCAATGGGGGCAAAATTCAATTGGTCGGACTTGCTTGTATATATTTGAGTAAATCCCCTTTTTAGCATGCAGACCTTTTTTCATCCTGAATTTTGAAGGGATCGCATTAAAGCACCTCAAGAGAACAGGGGTTTGCTTGCGTATTATTCTTGGTGAAGAATTTCTTCTTTTACCAACCCTTCCAAATGTGGAAATTTATCCGTCATATGAGGTATTTCAAGTGATTTAATAAACTGGTCCTGGAAGTTTTTTTCCACGGTCAGTTCAATATATTCAACATGTCTGGCCACCCAGTTGGCCTCGGAACGTTTATCCTTATTGAGTAAGGCTGCCCGCGCTCCGTCGCCCGCTGCGTTTCCCACTGAGACAACCTTTTCTATCTCACAGTCAGGAATAAGCCCGCTGGTCAGCGCGTTTTTTTTGTCCACTTGGGTACCACTGGCACCGGCACTCT
>JAUVRS010000289.1 GCA_030597505.1 Desulfobacteraceae bacterium | reverse complement strand
GCTTTTTTTCCGAGATAAAAGAAAGGCGTTTTTATGACAAACCCAGTGTTCAGAAAAAGAAAAAGCAGGCCAAGGCCGCCAAAAGACGTCGCAAAAGAATGCGGCAATTTTGAGACCGCTCACCCATTCCCGCATCTGACCTCCTGTCTGAAATCATCTGTCTCCCCCTGAGGGGGGAGAGATATGTCTGTCTGCCCCAAGAAAGTGAACTGTTTGCCAACAAAAAATCCTCAATGTTTCCTCCTGCTTGTTCTCGTCGGATCTGCCATTAAGAAATGGGGATTCATCGGCTTTTTCTCTTGACAAAGAGGGGGGTAATAGGTAAATACGCAACAGCTAAAAACCCCCTGTCAGACAACCCTAAATACAATATATAAGGGGCTGAAAAACATGAAAAAACCAGCAAATTCCTCGGAAACCTCTTCAAAGGGCGGATCGCTCCGTTCCATCTTGGACCTGATTCCATGGGTGGACTTTGAGAGTGTGGCAAGGGTCGGGATCTTTTTTTTCATAGGTCTTGTCGGCGCCTCGATCGTGGGGTGGGTCATCTTCCCCATGGTGCTTTACTCCAAACAGCCGCAGCCCATAAATTTTAGCCATGTCGTTCATCTGGATTCGGAAAAGGTGGATGGGGTTGAGGGAGAAACCAAGGCTGAAAAATGTCTTTACTGTCACCTCTTTTATGAGGATGGGACCTTTGGCGGGATCCCCAAACTGGAAAGCTGCATCGAATGTCACGATGATCCCGAATCCCCCCAGGGAGAGTCACCCGGTGAACAGGCGTTTTTGACCGATTACGTGGCCGAAGAAAAAGAGGTGCCGTGGCTTGTCTACTCAAAACAGCCCGATTGCGTCTATTTCTCGCACATCCCCCACGTTAAGATGGCCAAGCTGGAGTGCGCCACCTGCCATGGGAAGCACAGTGAAACAGACAAGTTGCCCCTGTATGAGGAAAACCGCCTGACCGGTTACAGCAGGAACATCTGGGGAAAACGACTTTCGGGCATGTATTTCAAAAAAGAACCCTATGACCGAATGAAGATGGATGATTGCGCGGAATGTCACACCAAGAAGGGACGTAAAGAAAACAACGCCTGCTTTGTGTGCCACAAGTAAGGGTCTACGCAGAAAGAACTGCTCAGGTAGATAGGCTGTAGACATTTAGGCTTTAGGAGAAAAGCATTCGTGATCATACGAAGCTAAGGGCCTTTGAATTGGCTGATGAAGTGGTGTTTCTTATCTATCGAGCAACCATGGAATTTCCCAAGGAAGAAATATATGGGTTGACTTCCCAAATGAGAAGAGCGGCGATTTCAGTTCCGTCAAATATCGTTGAAGGGTGCGCACGTGAGAGTCAGGCCGAGTATCTCCGATTTCTTGAAATTGCGTTTGGTTCCTTAAGGGAGTTGCATTACCAGTTTGGCCTGTCAAAGCGCTTGGGGTATTTTGATGGATATGACATTTCTGGCTACGAATCAAAAATTGTGGAGACGGAGAAGGTTTTGGGCGCCTTGCTTCGATCAATGCGCAATAACTAATAGCCTTTAGCCTACAGCCTAGACAACCTGAATAGTTACGGGGAAGATTACTATGAAAGTGACCAGAAGAGATTTTGTCGCGCTTCTTGTGGGTGGAGCCGCAGGTATCCAGATGAGCCCGCTCCCCTGGAAGATGACAGACGATATAGCCATTTGGACCCAGAACTGGCCATGGGTCCCGGACCCCGCTACGGGGGAATTCACGGAGGTTGGGACAGTGTGCAACCTCTGCCCGGGCGGGTGCGGCATAAAGGTAAGAAAGGTGGCAGACCGGGCAATAAAGATCGAAGGCCGCACAGATTACCCGGTAAACCCGGGTGGGCTCTGCCCTGTGGGGATGGGCGGGCTCCAACTGCTCTATGATGAGACGCTCAGGTTCACAAGCCCGATGAAACGCGTTGGCCTGAGGGGGGAGGGAAAGTTTCAGAACATTTCCTGGGATGAGGCCGTGGAAACACTCACCGGTCGAATCACTTCCCTGAGGGAGGATGGGCGGCCGGAGGCCCTTGCTGCTGTTGACGGCAACAGAAGGGGGACAACAGTGTCTCTCCTGGTTGAACGGCTGATGAAGGCGGTGGGCAGCCCCAACTATGAGAGAATTCCGTCCATTGAAAGCACCTATGCCATGGGCACCGGGCTCATGCAGGGGGGAGAAGGCCCCCTCACATACGATCTTGAAAATTCCGATTATGTCCTGAGCTTTGGATGCGGTCTTCTGGAGGGCTGGGGGGCGCCGGGAAGGGTCATGAATGCCTGGGGCCTGTGGCATGACGGACCTCCCGGCAAGAGAAGCGCCAGGATCGTCCAGGTTGAATCACGGGGCTCCAACACGGCCTCAAAGGCCGATTACTGGGTTGCACCAAGACCGGGAACCGATGCTGCCCTGGCGCTTGGGATCGCCCATGAGATCATCAAACAGGATCTTTATAACAGCAAGTTCGTCAGTGATCACTGTTTTGGATTTGAAGACTGGACATCGGACGATGGCAAGAAACACAAGGGTTTCAAGTCCATGGTCCTGGGAAAATACTCCCCTGAGAAGGTTGCCAAGATAACCGGCGTTGCGCCTCGCGTCATAACGTCTCTGACCAAACATTTCACAGCGGCAAAGGCCCCCATCGCCATCTATGGCAAAGGCAAAGATACACTCAATGGCGGGCTTTATGAATTTATGGCGGTCCACAGTCTCAATGCGCTGATGGGGAGATTCAACAGACCCGGCGGTGTCCTCGTCTATGATCCTTTGCCCCTGAGCCCACTCCCCGAGATAGAACTCGATGATGTCGCCAAAGAGGGTCTGGAGAATCCGCGCATCGATCAGGCAGGCACCAAAGCGTATCCCTTTAGCCGCAGCCTGATAAATAATTTTGCCGAGGCCATTATAAAGGCCCCCACGTCCCCGGTGGACACCCTTCTTGTCTTTTCCGCAAACCCTGTTTTTACGGTGCCGGATGGGGGCGCTTTTAAACGGGCCCTGGAGAAAATACCGTTTATCGTAAGTTTTTCACCATTCAGGGATGAGACATCCTTTATGGCGGATCTTATCCTTCCGGACTGCACCTATCTTGAAAAGACAACCGATGTGATGTGGCCGGTGGGTCTGCAGTATCCCTTCTACGGGTTATCCAAACCCGTGGTGGATCCCATATACGATACTGTGAACACGGGAGATGCGATCCTCCAGATAGGCCACGGGCTTGATGAATCTGTGGCAACCGCCTTTCCCTGGGAGAGTTTTGATGAGGTGCTCGCAGGGCGGGCCAAGGGCCTTTTTGAAGCGGGCGGCGGTTTTGTGACGTATTCCGGATCTTCCCCGGGATGGACATGGCCAAAAGCATCAAGCAGTGCAAAAGGTGATTACGCCTCCTTTGAGGAGATGTGGGAGAAAATCGGTTCCAGCGGTTTCTGGTATCGCCCTATTCAGGGACATGGCAGCTGGGAAGGGGTTTTTAAGACACCTTCCGGGAAATTTGAGTTGTCAAGCAGTCAAATCATGAAGGCGATCAATGGATATGGGGCCGACACCGCCCCGAAGACGGCCCTGAGGGCGATGGGGATCGCTGCGGGGGCCGATGAGGCCGCCATGGGTCACTATGAACCCGTCAAACCCGGGGTCGACAGTGCCAGGTATCCCCTTCTGATGCCCCCATACGAGATGATAAATCTTGCCAGCGGCTGGATCCCGAGCCCGCCGTTTCTCTATAAGACCATTTTTGATAATCAGCTTTTGAAAGAGACGTCCTTTGCGGCGATCAACCCCGTGACAGCAGGC
>JAUVRS010000276.1 GCA_030597505.1 Desulfobacteraceae bacterium | reverse complement strand
TCGTAAATAGGCATAAATTTTCTCCCTTTGGTTTATCCCTATACAATAAGTCCTTAGGAAATATTTGCAAACAAAAAATGTGACCGTTTACGGCGGAGACAAAGACTGCAAAGAGTTCAGTGTTTTCGGACCGGTTATCTGCTGCCAAGTATATTTGGTAGAAACAGGCTGAGTGCAGGCCAGTAGGTGATAAGCAGGAGGGTTAGCAGGAGAAGGAGCAAAAAGGGCAAGGTGGCCCTGTATAGCTGAACAATGGGTCGGTCAAACCTGGAACTGGCAATAAAGAGGTTTAACCCCACGGGGGGTGTGTTGTATCCGATCCCCAGGTTTGCAAGAAAAATTATCCCCAGATGCACAGGGTCTATCCCAAAGCGGGATGCAAGCGGGATAATTAACGGAACGACCACCAGGGTAGCGCTGAATATATCCATCATACAGCCCACGACCAACAAAAAAACGTTTAAGGCTATCAGGAACTCGATCTTGTTTTCCACCATACTTTGCATAAAATCAAGGATCTTCATGGGAATAAAGGCATCCACCAGATAGTTGGTAAACCCAAGAGCAGCCCCCAGGATGATCATTATGCCCCCGACCATCTTCATGCTATCCACCATTATGGCAGGCAAATCCCTGAGCAGACTCAATTCCCGAAAAACAACGACTTTAACAACGAGTACATAGACAACCGTGAGTGCAGCAGCTTCTGTGGCCGTACTAAAACCCGAGTATATCCCCACGATGATCAATAAAGGGATCGGTAACTCCCACCCAGCCTCCTTTAGGGCGGAAAAAAATTCCTCGGTTGAAAAGGAAGGTCTTTCAAGCCGCCATTTTCTACCCATATATACAGAAAAAAGACAGGGGACCCCCACCATCAAGATACCGGGCAGGATACCTGCTATAAAAAGCGTCTCAATGCTTGTGCCTGAAACAAATCCGTACAATATGATGGGAAGGCTTGGTGGAAAAAGGAGTCCAAGACTCCCTGAAGAGGTCATCAGACCGAGTGAAAAATTTTCGTCATATCTTTCGGAGATGAGGGCGGGGAAAAGGAGTCCGCCGAGGGCAATAATGGTAATCCCGGTTGCGCCGGTGATGGCAGTAAAGAACGCACATGACACCAACGCGACTACCCCAAGTCCCCCTGGGACCCAACCAAAAAGGCTTCTTGAAAACCTTACCAGACGTGCCGAGGTGCCACCCTGGGAGAGAAGGTACCCTGCGAATGTGAATAGGGGGATGGCCAAAAGGACCGGTGCATTGGCCAGCCGAAAGATCTCAATGGGGATCGCAGCAAAATCCACTCCGCTTACATAGAGCCCAAGCATGGTTGCCGCCAGGATGCCCGCAAAAAGAGGCAGACCCAAGACGATCAACAAAATGACCAAAATTACCAGCGCAAGGATCATCTTGGTTCCCTTTTTAAGAGCTGAACCCCTTGATCCACGGCCCGAATCATAAATCTAAACCCGATCACAGAAAAACCACCGGGAAGGATCAACTGGCCAATCCAGCTTGGGAGGTCAAGGAACATCTTTCCCCCAAATTCCATTTCCATCTTGATATAGCCAATACAGACCTTGAGCATGATCACGCATATCAATATGCCGACCAGGGCCAGGATAAGTTCTCTAAGGGGAAGCCATTTTTTTGGAAGTATTGTGGAGAAGATATCAATCTTGATGTGTTTGTTGTCAGCCGTAAGGAGAGAGGCCCCCAGGTAGGTCAACCACAATACAAGGAGTCTGACAAAGGCCTCTGACCAGTCCAAGTATCCCATGAGGGTGTTGGCCCACATGAGGTGACCGTGTGTATACAAACCCCTCAGACAGACCTGAACAAAGGTTAGAATGACCATGGCCCATAGCAATGCTACTATTGCCCATCGTTCCAACCTGGCCAGGGCTGTATCAAACAATCTCAGTTTATTCACAATAATATGTTGTAGTTAGATAGGTTAGTTAAAATGTTTAATTAGGCCTATTAAGGATTGTATAAACCCGCTCAAGGAGCTCTTTGGGGTAAATCTTGCCGGTCAACTTCCTGGCAACCCGATCATGTACCGCATAGAACTCGTCCAAGTCCTTACCCTTTGGAATGGGGATTATCTTTAGTCCACTATCCTGAATCATTTGTATTGCCTCTTTATTCTGTTTTCTCAGGTCAAAGGTAAGTTCCATCATGGTTTTCTTAAGACCCTTGATGAGCATCTCCTTTAGATCCGGAGGCAATTTTTTGAAATATCTGGAGGAAACCAGAATCGCTCCCGTGGCATGAACAAGAGGTAGAGCCATCATGTCCCTGAGGGAGGTCTGCCACTGGAGTGCCAACGCTCCCAAAGGTGGCGCATAGACAGTATCTATCATACCAGTATTAAGGGCAGTGGTGACATCTGTTATGGCCAGTGGAATCGGGTTTACTCCCATTGCTACAAACGTCTCTTTTGAAATGGGGTCGCCTGACCAGGTCCATATTTTTAACCCTGATAGATCCTTGACCCTCTTGATGGGCTTTTTTGAAAACAGGTGTACATTTCCAACCTCAGCCCAGCCGAGAAGTTCAAAACCTTTTTTTTTGAACTGTTTGGCGAAAAAAGGGCGCAATTTTTTATGAACAAGATCTATCTCAGTGTCATCCCGAAACAAAAACGGGAGATCCAGGACCCTGACCATGGGTAAGATTTGGCCGAATCCCACACCGGAAAACGCCGCACTGTGGATCTGACCAATCCTGATCTTTTTTAAGACATTGAGCTCATCCCCGGCAACACCCCCTGCGTAGATCCTGAACCCGAGTCGACCATTGCTTTTTGCCCTGAGCTCTTTGTCCAATGCCCTCATGTGTTTTATCCAGGTTGAGCCTTCTGGTGCCACAGTGGCAAACTTGATAAGATATTTTGGTTTTGCCACAACAGAATTTGCTGAAATTAGCTGAAAGCTTAGGCCTAATATACAAACACACAGATATGGGGCGATGTATTTTAGTTTAGCCAAGTTCACCTCCTAGAAAAACAATTCATCTGACATATTCATAAGTCGTTTGGCTTTTTGTTTCATAACTGTATTGATGAGACACGCCCCCTTGAGATCTTCGGGCTGGGTCATATCAATTTGACGAATAAGTTTATTAAATAGCTTTTTGTCTTGTGCCCTAACCGCGTAGTACTTGGCAAAATGGTACTGTGTAAGGAGAAATTTTCCGTTTGTCAAAGAAAGGGCTTTTTCAAAATACTCTTTTGCCCGGATGGGGTCACCACCCAGCATCTTTGGCTTTGAGGCAAGAATTGTTCCCATAAGGACATAAGGAGTGCCATAAAAATAATCACCGTTTAGTTCGAGAACCTTTTTAAGAAATGATTCGGCAATGGCCAGCTGCGCCAGGGCTGCGGGTTTGTCAAGATTCAGATTGATCCACCCATTCCATGACATGGTGGTCCAAAACAAAGGTCCAAGTTCCTCTTTTCCTGTGGTGCTCAGGGCGTTTTCAATGGCCGTTTTTGATTGCCCGGCCGCTTTCAACAGGGAGCTGTTCTGTCCCATTGCCCTGAGCCCATAGTTTTTGGCCCGTAAATAGAGATGTGATGCCCTTTCCGGGGCGTCCTCTTCAACAAACAACATGGCGTACCCCGTGAATCCCATAGAGAGAGCCGTCAAGAGTCGCCTGTTATTCGGTGCGTTCTTTAACAGTCCCTCCATTAGCTTGAGCTCTGCCGGCAGGGACTCTTCCGCCAATTGCAAGTCACATTCTTCAAAAAAGGCTTGGGTAAGGTTGGAGATTAAGGAAGGCGAAAACTCCAGTCCCAAACTCACACATCCCGACATGATCAAAAGCAGAAGCAGGAGGAGAGGTAGTTTTGAAAAGAATTTTTTCATTGCAAAATCAATACCCTATAAAGGGGTCCTTTTTTTTGGGAGGGTGTTTCAGGAGCCTTTTTGCCAGAAACTGGGCCCCTGCTCCGTTTTTCATATCTATCACTATACGGTAGTATTCCGTTGCCCTTTTTCGGTTCCC
>JAUVRS010000296.1 GCA_030597505.1 Desulfobacteraceae bacterium | reverse complement strand
TCAAGTCTCCGGCAAATGGAAAAATAACAGAGATCATCCCCCAGAATGAGACAACCCTCAAGGATGACGACCTCATGTTTGTCATTGAAAGGGAGTAATCAATGGCTGTCGGGCCTCCGGCTCCGCTAACAGGCTGGAGTGTAGACGTTACGGCTCGAAGAGAGGTGTGGTTTCGAGTTTTTTACAGTTCTTCGGCAAAATTAACTTTAAACGAGGAGGATCCTTAATGGAAAAGAGAATCTGGCACAAGGCCTATGCCCAGGCCGTCCCGCCCAGCGTGGATTACGAGACAATCACCTTGCCCGCGGCCCTTGAAAGGACGGTGGTAAATTTCCCAGACACCACTGCGCTTATTATGATGGGCAGACGGATCAATTACAAAGAACTGGATGAACTCGTTAACCGTTTTGCCACGGCATTGGCAGATCTTGGAATTCAAAAAGGAGACAAGGTGGCGCTCCTGCTCCCGAACATACCCCAGGTGGTGATTGCCGCCTATGCAGTGTTCCGACTGGGGGCTGTGGTGGTCATGAACAACCCTCTCTACACCGAAAATGAACTGGAACATCAGCTCAATGATTCTGATTCCAAGATGGTCATCGCTCTCGATCTCCTGGTCCCCAGACTCCACAAACTAAAGGAGAAGACTGGGATCGAGACAGTGATTGCCTGTCATATCCGCGATTTTCTCCCCTTTCCCAAAAAACAGCTCTTTCCTTTTGTAAAAAAAGAGATGCACAGAAAAACCGATCCAAATGAAGGTATCCATGACTTTATGGACCTTGTGAAGAAATATCCACCCACCCCGCCAAAGACCGAATTGGCCTTTGACGACCTTGCCAGTCTCTTGTACACCGGAGGGACAACAGGTCTTTCCAAAGGCGTCATGCTCAGTCATGCCAACCTCAGCATCAATGTTCAACAACTGAAAGCGTGGATTTATGAGGCAAAAGATGGCCAGGAGACGGTAATCGGAATTTTTCCGATTTTTCATTCGGCAGGATTTACCGCGGTCATGAATCATTCTATTTACAGGGGCCTGACCGTAATCCTGGTTCCACGCCCGGAACCTGGTATCGTGCTTGAGATGACACGAAAATATCGACCTGACTGGTTCCCCTGTGTTCCGACAATCTACGTCGGGCTGCTCAACCACCCGGACTTCCACAAGACAGATTTCTCTTCTATCAAAGGCTGCATATCCGGCGCCGCTCCCTTGGCCCTGGAGACTATCCGGGAATGGGAGAAAGAGGTCGGCGCCACCATCATTGAGGTGTACGGACTGACTGAGACCTCTCCTCTTTCCCATGCCAACCCCTGGGGAGGAAAGACCAAGGTGGGAAGCGTTGGCGTTCCGATTACCGACACCGATTGCCGTATTGTTGATCTGGAGACAGGAACAAATGACTTGCCCCTCGGAGAGTCCGGTGAAATTCTGCTAAAAGGCCCCCAGCTTACCAAGGGATATTATAAGAAACCCGAAGAAACCGCCGATGCGATCCGGGACGGGTGGTTCTTCACCGGAGATATCGGTTACATGGACGATGAGGGGTATCTGTTTATTGTAGACCGAAAAAAGGATATGATCATCGCGGGGGGGTATAACATCTACCCGAGGGATATCGACGAGGTCCTTTTTGAGCATCCCAAGATTCAAGAGGCCTGTGCCGTTGGGCTACCCGACCCATATCGTGGTGAGACGGTCAAGGTTTTTGTCGTCACAAAGCCGGGCGAGGCCATGACCGAAGAAGAGGTGACCTCCTATTGCCGGGAAAAACTGGCTGCCTATAAGGTGCCTAAACTCGTAGAATTTATGGACGAATTACCCAAAAGTACTGTTGGAAAAGTCATGCGAAGACAACTCAGGGAGATGGAGGCGGAAAAGGCCAAAAAGGAGAAATAGGAGGCTTTATGAAAGGATATGATGTGGTGGTCGTAGGGGCGGGGAACGGGGGGTGCAATCGTTCCCTCTCTCTGTCGTTCAGGTGAGTGCAGCCTGTGCCGGGTAAAACTCTTATCGGGAAGGGTATTTCAGCCCCCCGGGGCCCTGGTTCGTAAATCAGACACTCAGTTTGGTTATGTACATTCCTGCGTTTCGTATCCGCTGTCGGATTTGGAGGTATTGATATAGGGGTTGTCTGCCTCCGGTTTTCCCAACCCAAAGAACCCCTTCAAATATCAAAGGACTATAAATAATGATTGAAGAAATTCTACCTGATCTTTTTCGAATCAAGATTCCGCTCCCAAAAAATCCTCTCAAATATCTCAACTCTTATGTCATAAAAGGGCCAGAGAGGAATATGATCATCGATACGGGGCTGAATCGAGAGGAATGCCTGGAAGCAATGCGTAACGGCCTCCGAGAACTGCAGGTCGACCTGGCAAAGACGGACATCTTTATTACCCATCTCCATGCCGATCACTTTGGGCTCGTATCCAAATTGGTCACGGACGGGACCAAAACATACTTTAACCGACCGGATTCCGAGATCATTGAGTCTTGGGGAGGTTGGGAACCAATGGTCGAGTATGCCGGTCTCATGGGATTTCCAAGGGGTGAACTCCAAAATGCTCTCAACAGCCACCCTGGTTTCAAATTCAGATCCGATTGGGTTCCAGAACTAAGCATTCTGGGCGATAATGATACCGTCACCGTCGGGAACTATATTTTCAGATGTATAGAAACCCCAGGGCACACAAGAGGACACACCTGTCTCTACGAGCCCTCAAAAAAGATCTTTGTGGCTGGGGACCACATCCTCAATGACATAACTCCCAACATCCAATGTTGGTCCGATCAGGAAAACCCTCTAAAAGATTATTTGACTAGCCTCGACAAGGTAGTTTCTCTGGAAGTAGACCTTGTGCTGCCGGGGCACAGACGTCTTTTCAAAAATTATAAGGGGAGAATTGAAGAATTAAAAGAACATCACCGCCAAAGGATTGAAGAAACCCTGGAAATAGTCACGGCTGGTTCCAAAAGCGGTTATCAGGTAGCCTCGGAAATGACATGGGATATCACATACAAGTCCTGGGACGAATTTCCTCTGGCCCAAAAATGGTTTGCAATGGGAGAGGCAATTTCCCATCTAAGATATCTTGAAGAAAAGGATATCATCTCCAGAAAGGTCGAATCGGAGACAGTTCTGTATTTTTTGAATCAGAAATAACTGTATGAAGCCCGGACAAAAAACATGATGGCCCAGATGTGATTTCAACCGGGTCGATGAAAAGGCATTTTCACCCTCATATGTAAAATAAAAGGAGTGATTCATCATGAAAAGCCAAAGTAGCGAAAACAAGAAACTGGTGACTTACCACAGAGAAGGCTACGTGGGGTTTATAACATTGAACAGACCGGAAAAAAGGAACGCCTTGAACCCTGCTGTCTGGGCTTCGCTGGATCGTGCAATTGAGATGGCCGAAGAAGATGCAGAGGCGAGGGCCATCATCTTGCAGGGAGAAGGACAAACTTTTTGTGCAGGTCTTGATCTTAGCCCTGATAATGAGTTGTTTTCCATCGTGGGTATGGGCCCCAGCGCTTCCCAGGAGGTGGATTTTTTTACGGAGGTGAGCACAACCCAGGCCCTCCACCCGAGGTTGGCGGGTCTTGTCTGCCC
>JAUVRS010000026.1 GCA_030597505.1 Desulfobacteraceae bacterium | reverse complement strand
GTGTCCGGTTTTTCAATCTCAATGGCTTCTTTTTGTGAACCTCCATCCTTTGTTTCAAGCGGGTCACTGGCCATGTCTGTCTCTGTTTCTGATTTGTTGGCCGATAGGTCGTTTTCAATCAAGGTGTCCGGTTTTTCAGTCTCAATGACTTCCTCTTGGGTTTCGCTGTTTGTTTCTTTTTCCATTAACCTAAATACCCCCTCCATGAATTTGCCCTAAAATTCCCCTAACCATTTTTATATACCAAGAGCTATTATTAAGTTCAACACTTATTTGAAACCTTCGGCGCATAGGAACCCTTTACCTGCCCAGCGTTACACAAGATGAGTCACTATTTCCTCAACGACCTCCCAAGGGTCTAAACGGGTAGAATCTATCAGAATGGCATCGGATGCCGGCCTCAGAGGAGAAATGGATCGTGTTTCGTCCTGACGATCTCTCTTTTTCAGTGCCTCTCCCACAGTGTTTCTTGAAACCGATTCCCCACGCTCCACCCTCTCCCTGTACCTCCGCTCCGCTCTTGTTTCAGGGGAGGCAGTGAGGAAGAACTTGTATCTCGCCTCCGGAAAGACCACAGTCCCCATGTCTCTGCCTTCGGCAACCAGTTTGGCGCCCTTTGCCATTTTCCGTTGAAGAGACACCATGGCCTCCCTCACTTCCTTTACAGCAGACACTTCTGAGGAAAGCATGTCCATCTCAGGACCCCTTATTGCCATGGATATATCCTGGTTGTCCAAAAATAATCTGGGTGGATCTTCGTTTGTGTCAAACCGGAGGTCAAGCATTTTGCAAAGGCCACCAAGGCCTGGTCCGTCCCCGAAGTCAATGCCATGCCGTTTTGCCGCCAGGGCAACGGCGCGGTACATGGCGCCTGTATCAAGATATAGAGAATTGATCTTCCCAGCCAACATACGGCTAACGGTACTCTTTCCAGACCCGCCCGGTCCATCAATGGTTATTATATTATCCATCTCCCTCATCCGGATAAACCGGGACATTTAACCTCAAAAACTAGAAGCTGAGCGAGCTCGCCGCGGTCTCTCATCCACACTCAATTGATAATGTTCAGTAATGGTCAATTATCAATTCAGACCCAATACCTTCCCGAGCGTTTTGATAAATCTTTCATTCTCTCCCGACAACCCTACATTTACTCGGATATAATCCGGAAGCCCGAAGCTGTCCATTGCCCTTACGATGACCCCTTCTTTCAGCATCAGTTCATAAGTTTTTTTTCCGCCGATAGGAACCCTTATCAGAAAAAAGTTGGCCTGGGTTTGGACATACTCAAGACCCAATTCTTCAAGGCTCTGGTACAGATATTTAAGTCCCTCCCTTACGACGTTCAGTGTCCGGGAGACAAATTTGGTGTCGTCCATCGCCGCGATGGCGGCCGCCTGTGCCAAAGAATTAGCGTTAAAGGGCGGTCTCACCCGATTCATATAGCCAATCATTTCCCGAGATCCGAACCCGTAGCCTATCCTGAGCCCGGCGAGGCCATACAACTTTGAAAAGGTCCTCAGGACAAACAATAATGGATGCCCCTCAAGCAGTTCGAGACCCTTTGAAACCGAATCATCCGTTACGAACTCTATATAAGCCTCATCAAGCGCCACGATAACCTGGTCTGGAATCCCGTTTAAGAAATCGACCATTTCATCTTTTGAAATGGCAGATCCTGTCGGGTTATTCGGGTTATTTATAAAAACAATCTTTGTCTCGGGGGTGATTGCCTGGGATATACCCTCCAAATCTATCCTAAAACCTGAGAGAAGGGGGACCGAATCCATTCTGCCTCCAGCTCCCGTTACCACTGTTTTATACACGAGAAAACTGGGGAATGGCTGGACCGCATGCTCCCCCTCAGACAGAAATGTCCGGATCAGTAACTCGATCAACTCATCTGAGCCATTTCCCAGTATGATTTGATCAACAGGGACTCCGTATGTTTCAGCAATTTTTTTCTTGAGGTAGTATCCGCTTCCATCCGGATAGCGGTTGAGGGTGTGTAGTTTTTGTTTGATGGCGCTCACGGCCAGGGGAGACGGTCCCAATGGATTTTCATTTGAGGCCAGCTTGATTGAACCTTTAATACCCAGGTCTCTTTCAAGTTCCTCTATTGGCTTTCCAGGGGGATAGGGAATCAGGTCCTTTATCCCCTGTCGGATCAATTTTTTCATGACAACAGTCCTTGCAGCCCTTCATTATACAAAATTTTCGGTTTTATAGCTCAGGACCCGAAAAAAGTAAACCCCGTAAGGAGATAGTCTATTATTTCCGTTCAAAAAAGAAAATGTGGATCTATGCTCCCCAGTTCCTCGGTTATGTCCCCTGATTATCCACTCCGGGAAATATCTGCGGGAAAGCAATGCGGATTTTTCTTTGATTTCATGTTTTTTTTATGATTTGGCCTTGACTTGGGAAATCTGATCGGCTATTTTTTTTATAATTCAGGTAACCGTTTCTATTGTTCCCCTTTTACAGATGAGGAAACCCATGAACAAATCTCAATTGATAGAAGCCCTTGCCAAAGAGGAAAGCCTGCCCATAAAAAAAGCCGAAGAAGTGGGCAACACAGTCTTTGGAGACATGGAAAAGGCCCTCATAAACGGAGAAAGGGTCGAGATCAGAGGATTCGGCAGCTTTAAAGTGAAACAATACGACGGGTATAAGGGGAGAAACCCCAAGACGGGCGAAATGATAACGGTTGGACGCAAGAAACTCCCCTTTTTCAAGGTAGGTAAGGAGCTCAAAGAACGGGTTGACATAGATTAGACTACCTTGGTCGTGCTAGACGGGGAGCTAGCGGTGCCCTGTAACCCGAAATCCGCTCATGCGGGGTTGAAGATCCTTTAGGAGATCCTTGATTCGAGTCGAGCCTTTGCAGTGTTTGGGGAAGAGGTGGAACTCACGTGACAGGCGCTTATAAACCCCGTCAGATCCGGGAGGAAGCAGCGGTAAGTAAGAGAGCCTGTGTCGTGATGAAATCTATCTCGTTTCTCGATGCGGTGGAGCCTTCTTGGTCACGGTTCAAATAGGGATGCACGACCAAGGACTCCAAAACATTTCCCACCATGTAATTTGCCGGTTTTCAGACAATTCTTCCAAAACGCCTATGGTCAATATGCCTGATCTCCTTTGGACAAATACGGGTATAAGATACTTCCGATACCCTAGACTCTCTAAAAACAAAAACCTCAAACACGGTGTCTTCACACGTCGCGGGGGTGAAAGCGCTTCTCCTTTTCAAAGTCTAAACACAAGCATTAGCGTCGGCGATCTCCCAAAACATGTGACCGAAAACCTTTCCAGAATCAAAAAAACCCTGGGGGCAAAACACCTGGTGTTAATGAGCCAGTCACACGGCACGAAAATCGCAATCCTGGAGAAATCATGTTTGAAAGATACAATGCCTGCCCGCGAGGCTGATGCCATGGTCACCAGGGTCCCTGGTATCGCACTGATGGTCCAACAGGCTGATTGCCAAAGCGTCATAATCTTTGACCCCGTAAAAAAAGTGGTGGCCAACATCCACTGTGGGTGGCGGGGCAATGTCCGGAATATCCTGGACAAGGTCATAGTTCGCATGGGCCGTGAATTTGATTGCAGGGCAAAAGACCTTTTAGCGGCAGTCGGCCCTTCGTTGGGTCCATGTTGTTCTGAGTTTTTAGACCACCAACAAATATTTCCCAAGAGTTTTGAACATTTTATGATTCACAAAGACTATTTTGACCTGTGGGCCATAAGCTGCTCACAAATGGCGGCAGCGGGTGTAAGCGAGAAAAATATCGAATGTGCCGGGATCTGCACCCGATGCAGGACCGACCTTTTTTTCTCTTACAGAGGAGAGGGGAAAACCGGGCGCTTTGCCACTGTTGCAATGCTGGTATAGCCCTGTCCTCACCGGTGACACTGACAAAAATGAAGAACCGTTCACAGGTTCAGGCCTGCCCGCCATCGCTCTCGCTCAGGCGAGGCGGGCGGGGTTCAACGTTCAGGGTTAGGGAAAAGACCGAAAACTGACACAATCAGATGGAGAGGAGGATAAATGGAGACAATTTTTAAAAACGGAAACATCCTGACCATGGAAGAACAAAATCCTGTTGCGGAAGCCCTGGCCGTCCAATTCGGTAGGATCTACAAGGTGGGGGACACGGAAGAGATTGAAAAACTGACCGGATCCGCAACAAAGGTCATTGATCTCAAAGGGAAGACGTTGCTTCCCGGTCTCATCGACACCCACAACCATTTCTGTCTGTATGCATTGTTGACCGACCAGGCGGATTGTCGACCCGCAGCCGGATGTGTGCGGGGAGAGGATGTGATTGAGGCCTTGCGAGCCAAGGCCGCAACCACTCCGCGTGGAAAATGGATCATGGGTTGGGGATATGCACCCTACCTGCTGGACGATAAGAAAAATTTGACCAGAAATGACCTGGACCGGGCAACCACGGACCACCCCATCTGTCTCGTTCACGTGTCCGTTCACGGGGCTGTTGTCAACACGCCCGCCCTGAAGGAACTGGGTTTTACAAAAGAAACGCCTGATCCACCCGGAGGAGAGATTCTCAAGGACTCAAACGGTGATCCGAACGGAATCTTGAGTGAGTCGGCTTTTATGGCGCCCCTGTTCTTTGACACGCCGTCAATCTACGCGAAAATGATGGCCGAGTACGACAGAGAGGCAAGAGGCGAGATGATGATTCGCTGCGCGGCGCACTACCACAGCCTCGGCCTTGTTGGCGCGCATGACCCCTTCGCTGATGCCCTGACCCTTAAGGCCTACCAGGATGCCGCAGATTCCGGTCGATTTAAATTCCATCTCTCTGCCTACATCCTGAACCATTGGGCTGATGCCTTTATGGCCGCAGGAATTGCACCCGGATTTGGCTCGGAATGGGTCAAAATCGGAGCGGTCAAAATATTTCTCGATGGCGGGATGAGCAGTAGAACCGCGGCGGTTTTTGAGCCCTTTGCCGGGGGGGGAGGCGGAACCGGAATCCTAAATTATGACCAGGATGGTATCAACCGGGAAGTAAAGAAATTTGATGGTGCCGGATATCAAGTTTCTGTTCATGCCCAGGGAGATCGAGCCCTGGAGATGCTTCTCAATGCCTTTGAACAAACCATGGTCAAAGGCAACCCACTCAGACATCACATCGTCCATGCCGGAAACCTGACACCTTCTCAAATCGACCAGGTAAAAGAACTGGGGCTGTACATTACGAGTCAGGCCAATTTCTTTTCACTTCTCGGTGATGGGTTTATCGAGGCCTATGGGCCGGACCGGTCGCAGGATCTTTACCGGTTTGGAACCTTTCTGAAAAGGGGAATCAAGCTGGCGCTTTCATCGGATTGCCCGGTCGGGGACCCTAACCCTCTTGTGGGCGTGCGAGACGCCGTCTGTCGAAAGACAGGGAACCAACAGGATCTTGGCGCGTCTGAGTCCATAACGGCTGAAGAGGCCTTTGCCCTCTACACCCGGGAAGCGGCCTATTTTTCTTTTGAGGAAATGGAACGGGGGACCCTTAAGAAAGGGAAAATTGCCGATTTTGTAGTGCTCGAAAAAGACCCCCTGGGGGTGCCACCGGAGGAGATTCCCAGCTGTCGGGTCAAGATGACTGTTGTAAACGGGAGCATAGTGCATGATGAACAGTAAGTTCATTCAGTTTTGATGTTCACAAACAAACAACGACATATGGGTTCATGTGGAGAATAAGATGAAAAACAATGAGAATAAGATTGTGATAACCGTAGCCGTCACCGGCTCCATCGGCGACAAATCCAGACACCCTGCCCTGCCCGTCACCCCCAAGGAAATAGCAGAAAGCGCAATGGAAGCCTGTTCTGCGGGTGCCTCTGTGGTACACGTTCACGTGAGGGATCCCAAAACAGGGGAGCCTTCCATGGGCTTTGAGCTCTATCAGGAGGTTGTCGAACGAATAAGAAATGTGTCGGACATGGTGATAAATTTGACCACCGGGGCGGGGGCACGCGTGGTCCCGGACGATTCAAGCCCCGTGGGTCTTTCCCCTGAAACAACATGGTGTTCACCCCAAAAAAGGATCGAACATGTGGTCAGGCTCAATCCGGAATTGTGCTCCCTGGATGTGGGCTCAATGAATTTTGGGCAACGGGTCTTCGCAAACACCATTGAACATGTGGAAGAAATGGCCCGGCTTGCAAAGACGGCCGGCGTAAAACCAGAACTGGAAGTTTTTGACATGGGTCATATCGAAATAGGAAAAAACCTTTTAAAAAATGGTCTGGTGGAGAGCCCTCCGATTTTTCAGCTTTGCCTCGGGGTTTCATGGGGCATACCGGCGACTGTAAAAAATATGCTGGTAATGAAGGAGGCCCTTCCCCCTGATGCAATTTGGGCCGGGTTTGGCGTGGGGGCAACCAGTTTTCCAATGGTGGCTCAATCTGCCCTGCTGGGGGGAAATGTAAGGGTAGGTTTTGAAGACAATTTTTATCTCAGCCGCAATACCCCTGCCAAAAGCAATGCGCAGCTGGTTGAAAAGACGGTAACCATCTTAAAGAGTCTGGATAAAGAACCCGCCTCGCCCCAGGAGGCGAGGGAGATCCTTGGCCTCATCCAGGCCGATTTATAAACAAAGATCTCAGGATCTGGGCTGGACCCGACCTCCGTCCCTCCCGGTCATCAGCTGTTTGGAGAATATTTACCAGGTCAACTGCCAAAGAACATGCTCGGGAGATAGCCATTGCAGTTCTCATATACCCAAAAAAGGGAATTAAACAATTTTGCACAGAGATCCGTGGCCATGGGCCCACGGGGCATGGTTGCATCAAGCCAGCATCTGGCCACTCAGTCAGGCCATAAGATCCTGATAAAGGGTGGCAATGCCGTGGATGCGGCTGTGGCCATGGTGAGCACCTTGAGTGTTGTGGAGCCCCATTCATCCGGATTGGGAGGAGATGCCTTTGCATTGTTTTATCTTGCCAAAGATAAAAAACTTGTCGGTATGAATGGCAGCGGCAGGGCCCCCTACCGGGCTGATATGGCCTGGTTTCACGACCAGGGTCTAAAAAGCATCCCTGAAAGAGGCATGTTGTCCGTGACGGTTCCGGGGGCCCTCCAAGGTTGGGCCCAGGCAGTCGAGCGATATGGACGTCTGGGGCTCGATGAAATATTTAAAGATGCAATATATTATGCTGAAAACGGGTTTCCCGTTACAGAGGTGAGTGCCGGCGAATGGAAAAAAAACCAAGACGTCCTTCTTGCCCACAAATCCGCTTCAGACGGTTATCTCATTGACGGCGTCCCTCCCGGCCCGGGTCAGATTTTTCAGAATAAGGATCTGGCCCTCACTTATCGAAAAATTGCCAGGGACGGCATCCACAGCTTTTATAAGGGAGAGATTTGTGAGGCCATGGTAAACTTCTCCCGGGAAAACAACGGCCTCATCTCTTACGAGGATTTCCGGGATCATACAACCACCTGGGTTGATCCTATAATGACCGATTATCGCGGTTATTCGATTATTGAGCTGCCGCCAAATGGTCAGGGCGTGACTGCCCTCGAAATGTTAAACATATTGGAAGGGTATGATGTCGGCAGTTTTACACACAACAGCCCCGACCACCTCCATATGGTTATAGAGGCCAAGAAAATTGCAGGCAGCGACAGGGATACCTTTGTGACCGACCCCGAATTTGAAAAGATTCCCGTCAAAAAGCTGCTTTCCAAAAAATACGCGGCTGAATGCAGGCTGAAAATTGATCCTGACAACGCCATGAACCCTCCCTGCCCGCTTTCAGGCGCCAGGGGGTCCGAAACAGTGTTTGTAACGGCTGTTGATCAGGACAGAAATGCCGTATCTCTCATAAGCAGTATCTATTTGCCTTTCGGCTCGGGCATGGTCGTGGAAGGAACCGGGATAGTGTTACAAAACAGGGGGTTTTCTTTTTCTCTGGATCCCGCGCACTTTAATCGGCTCGAGCCCCACAAACGGCCGCTACACACCATCATACCCGGAATGGTCTTTAAGGATGGTCAGTTCTTGATGAGCTTTGGGGTTATGGGAGGTGATATGCAGCCGCAGGGGCATGCGCAGTTCCTGATAAACCTCATCGATTTCAAAATGAACCTGCAAGAGGCAATGGATGCGCCAAGGGTCAGACACAGGCGGGATAAAGAAGTGTATCTGGAGGATGGCATCTCAAAAGACACCGCCCTGTTATTAAAGGAAAAGGGGCACTCTGTCCTTCAAAATACACCAGAGGTGAATCAGGTGGGTGGTGCGCAGGCCATTTACCTGGATCGCAGCCAGGATGTTCTTCTGGGGGCATCGGATAGAAGAAAAGACGGTTGTGCGATCGCGTGTTAAGGGTTTACGTAAAAATCTATAATGCCGCCTGAAAACCCGATTCAAATGCCTTCTTGTTAATTTCAAGGTTGGTGCCCGAAAATGTTTCTTCCAGGGCCTCTAAAAACCTGTTCTTTTCCAGAGGGATCCAATCTGATCCGGCAAATGCCCCCACCATAACAACATTTTGCGCCTGAGCATGCCCCGCCTTTTTGGCAAGTTCGGTAGCTTTTATTATCTTGAGATCGGTAGCCAGATCCCTTATCAGGGAAACCAGCTTTTTAATGTCCGGATATTCGTTTTTTTTCTGAAGTACGTCCAGGGGATAAAAGGGCCGGTCATTCATGATTATCCGGACCATATCGTGCCCGTAATCTCTAAGAATGCGATAAACCTCCAACGGCTCGAACCCCACGATAACGTGGCTCTCCCCAAGAGGAATCAGGGGGCCGTAGACATGTTTTTTGGAAAGCCGTATGTGGCTCACCACCGATCCGCCACGTTGAGTGGCCCCATAGGTTTCGCCGACACTAACAAAATACCCTTCCTCGCAAAAGGCTCGCGAGACAAGATCCGAGGCCAGAATATTTCCCTGTCCCCCAACACCTGATATGATAATATTTAGAGGATCAAAATCCAGGGTCATTTTTTTCCCTTTCCGATTCTACCACGATGGCCCCTTGCGGGCATAAAGATGCACATACCCCGCATCCCACGCAAAGCACATCGTCAATCATGGCCTTACCTGCCTCTTCGTCCCATATGTTGGCCGGACAGGAAAATACCCGGCCGCAAAACCGTGAACACCCGCAAGCATCACCCAAACAGCGTTCCTGATCCACATACACCCGTCCCGCCGGCTTTTCCCTTCCAGCCTTGAGGGCACATTCTCTCTGGAGCAGAAGAACTTGGGGGGCCCCTTTTTGAAGCAGATCAAGTATCGTTTCAATGGTTTCCTTGACCTGGTAGGGATCCCCGACAGTGAGGGGGACACCCAGACCATTTATCAGTTCCGCTAACGGAACGGGTGGGGTTGTCTCACCCATTGCTGTCATACCACTGCCCGGGTGGGGCTGATGTCCCGTCATGGCCGTGGTATCGTTATCCAGGATGATGCACAAACATTGGGAATTGGTGTTTTTGGCGTTGATAAGGGGCGGAATCCCGGCATGATAAAAGGTGGAGTCCCCGATCACAGCGATGACAGGCTGTTGGAGCCCCATCCCCCTGAGTTTTCCAAGACCGCTGGCAAGCCCCAGACCCGACCCCATGGAGTGAACCGTTCGGATTGTCCCATATCCTGTGGGCAACACACCCAGGGCGTAACACCCGATATCTCCCAGCGCAACACCATCCCTGCCGTCCAGTTCAAGCGCGGTCTTGATGGCCCAGTAGGAGGCCCGATGGGGGCACCCCGAGCAAAGAGTGGGAAATCTCAGGGGCAGATCCAGTTCCGGCAAACAGTTGGTCTTCTCTCTTAACTGCCCTTCCCCCGGTTTAAAGGTGACATTCAGAGCATTTGCAAGGGCTTGAGTGGTGATGTCTGGGTCCATTTCCCCCATGCCCCTTGGTTTTATTACCCACGGCACATCACTGGATCGTTTTCCCAAAAATGTAATCGGCCCGACCTCATCCCAGTTCTGGGCTGCCAGGATTTTTGTCTGATCCTCGAGAAAAGGCTCAATCTCCTCAAAGAAAAGTACTCGTTCCGAGCGTTTCAGATTCCTGAGTATCAATTCCTCGGGCAAAGGCCAGACCGTACCAACCTTGAGGATACCGACCCTTTCGCCCACATCCAGCCGTTCCATTGCCTCCAGCCCATACACATAGCTGACCCCACTCGCAAAAATGATCAACTCCGGTTTTTCCGGGCCTGTGTAGCGGTTAAAAGGACTGCTCGCAAACTGCTCTCGGGCCAAATCGAGCTTCTTATGGGCATCCGGATGAAAACGGCCGGCAGTTATAAACCCCGTTTCAACAGGAAACCTGGGGGAATGTTTACCGGCCCTGATCCGACCCAACGTCACAGTTGCACGGGCATGACAGATACGCGTTGTCAGTCTCACAATGACGGGGAGTCCCGCCTTTTCCGAAAGTTCAAAGGCCCAAATCAGGATGTCTTTGGTGTCTTCAGGACTTGAAGGTTCCAAAAGGGGAACATGAGCCGGGGGAACAAGATAGCGCGAATCCTCTTCCTTTATGCTTGAATGGGCCCCGGGGTCATCAGAAACGACAATGACCAGCCCGGCCCCAATCCCGGAAAGATGGAGTGTGGTCAAAAAATCCATGGCCACGTTCAAACCGTCGGCCTTCATCACCGAAAGCGCCCTCAACCCCGAAAAGGATCCTGCAGCCGCTATTTCCAGCGCGACCTTTTCATTGATAGACCATTCCGCATAAAGACCGTGCTCTTCTCCCACTGCCGCCAGACACTCAAGAATTTGCACCGAAGGTGAGCCGGGGTAGGAAGTGATCACCTGCACGCCCGACTCAAGCGCCCCCCTTGCGGCTGCCTCGTTACCCGAAAGCATGCACCTTTTTCCAGTTTGATCCAGATTCCAGTAAAATTTTGTCATAATTTTAGGCTCTCATTTTGTTTATCTCCAAAGAATTTGCTATTCTCCATTATGCAAAACAGCCCGTCGAATCAGTTTTGTCTCTCCACGGCGGCGTTTTGATTCCAAACGGCGCCTCTTTGATGCCAGGGTCGGTTTTGTTTTGCGGCGGGATCTGGGTCTCACAGACGCCCGCCATATCAAATCAACCAGTCGGTCCATGGCGTCCTGGCGGTTTTGCTCCTGTGTGCGGAATCGGCTGGCATGGATTACCAGGATGCCCTTTTCCGTCATCCGTCTTCCAGCCAGAACGATAAGACGCTTTAATACATTGGAGGAAAGTGAAGGGGATTTACCCGCATCAAATCGGAGCTGGACAGCAGTGGCAACCTTGTTGACATTTTGCCCTCCCGGTCCTGCGGCACGCACAAAAGTCTCATGGATCTCGTTTTTATTAATTGAGATGGTATCTGTTATGTGGATCATCCGTTATAAATCACCGATAAGACGAACTGCCTCACACCCAACTGTAGACGTATCAAAAATCATTTGTGTCGAAGTTACAAAGTAAGACGCTAAAACATGGGAACGTTATGGAGAATTAGGATTAATTTAAGACCGTACGGAGAAAAATGGCAAAGGGATCATCTTTGTCCCGACCCTGACATAAGGGTTCTCAAAATATCTTCCTTTCCCACGATTCCCACAAGCTTCCCCTTGTCCACGACAGGCACGGTGTGAAAATTTTTGTCAACCATGAGATCAGCCAATTTCTCAATTTTGGTTTCAGGGCCGACAGTGACCGGGTTTGATGTCATCGCATCGGCTACAGTAACGGCCGTTATTTTCCGGACCTCCTTTTCAAAATGTTTTGAGGAAGTCAACGGAATAAAACCATCCAAGAGGGTAAAAACGGAAGGTAAGGGAAACCTTTTCTGTTGGGCAATCAAGTCACTTTGGCAAATGATCCCTATCAGCTTACCCGTCTTATCTACCACTGGGACACCATTGATACGTTTCTCAAGAAGAAGTTTTGCAGCATGAGCAATCTCCATTTCGGGGGAAACAGTAACAACGCTTTTTGTCATAATATCCTTTATCAGAATCATGGCATCACCTTTCCATATCATGTTATCATTTGGGCCTTAGAATTTCGTTTTGGTGATATTCACAAATGGCTGTGATCCTTATTTAACAAAAATCAGAAAATATTCAAATGGCAAAAAATCAAACCCCTTTTCAAGTCTAAATCCCGCGGCAAAAAGCTCTTCAATAACTTGTTTGGGTTTTAATCGCATATCCATAGGGGGACCTAAAAACAAAGCATCGGGATGATATTCGATTATGGCCACTCGGCCGCCCGGTTTCAGAAGTTTTCTGACCTTTTTCATATAGCCAGTACGGCCATCAATCTCTTTGTAAACACTTGAGAAAAAAACCAGATCGCAACATGCGCGGGGCAATCTGGGCTCATCAAATCCACCCCTAACCACCTCAACGTTATGCAACCCTTGCCTCTTGACTCTTTCTCTCAGTCTATCAATCATCACGTCCTGAACATCGGTGGCATAAACCCGTCCCGATGGGCCAAGGTATCGTGAAAATCGTTCTGTAAAATAACCTCCTCCAGCGCCAATATCTGCAATGACATCTGTTTTGGAAATCTCTAAAGCTTTGAGTACCTCATCTGGCCTCTGCCATTGATCCCGCCAACCGGATTCCAGATAAAATAAATAATCTGGATTAAAAACCTCGTGCCCCTGATAATCGATAGTGGTCTGCATACAACCAAAACATAGGTAAATGAGGTTCCCAAAAACAATGAATTTTCCTATAAAGGGTAATTTGTTCAGGCGTTGCTCAGCTTTCTTTCTCCACAACCTTTTTGAAGCCATAGATAACCTAAAGGGGTTCCTTCTTGATTAACCCGTTCACAGTGACTTTTTTGGCAAAACGGTTTGGACACATCCTATAAGCACCCCCCCTTTTCTTATCGGAGAAACAATAACGTCGAGCGTTTTCCCATAAGGTTTGGCCTCGTATCGGAAGGGCTCTGCTCTGCCTTCTTGAAACTTTTTGATCATCCTATCCAGTTTCTCGTTAGTGACATCCTTTTTATGGTGTGAATGAACGTCCTCGCCCACATATTCGGGTTTGCGATCCAGGATTTTAGCAGCATGCGGATTGAAATAAAGCAAAACGCCATCCGTATCAATGATGGTTACCGCTACGCCCATGCTCTCCATCGCCAGAGTTATCATCTCCTCTCTATCAAATGCTTTAATTTTTTTTGACATCTGTTCCTCCTTCGCTGAAAACCTCTAGTTTATTTTTGGCCCGGCTGCGAACACTTTATCCGGTGTTTGCGCCTTAAACGCATCAAAGTTCTCATTGAACAAAACGGCAAGCTTCCTGGCCTGGACATCGTAATCGGACGGATTGGACCAAGTCTTTTTTGGGTCCAATACGTCCAAGGGGACTCCCGAAACCCTTGCGGGCACCTCAAAGCCAAATATCGGATCCCTCCGGACCTCAATATCATCCAACTCTCCATTCAGGGCAGCATTCAAAAGTGTTCTCGTGTGTTGAATCTTCTTCCGGGTCAGCATTAAAGTTGGGGCAATGAACCACCGTAAAGTCCGGAACAAAGTTTTTTATGACTTCGCGTTCCCTTGGTTGCTGGATAAATATGTTTCGGGCAAAAAGATTGTGCCAGGCATACTCAGTAATCACACGAACTGATTCACGGTATTGTTCATCTGCCCCGGCATAGCAGTCCTGGACAAAGACGGTCTTGCCGCGCATATAGGCTGCCATGCGTTTGAACAATCGGTTGAATTTTTCTTCGGGATATTTCACATTGACATCTCCCCACCAGACATCATCCGTAGTTCCCGGTTCATCCACAATGTATTTATCCTTTGCGGCTCGGCCGGTGTGTTGCCCCATATTGACCACCAGGGGACCCAGGTGGGCTATCTGACCCTCATAACGACGTATGGCGTGCTCATACAACTCGGGAGTTGAAGCATTCCAGTATACGTAGCCAAGGTCATGAAGCCCCAGGTAATCCAAATTATAATCCGGCACCAAATCCTTGATCTCCACTTACTTTCTCCTTTTCTCTTGGGCTATGTCTCTTAGGGTTGTTATTTGAATCCTCTTCTTCTCGCTTACGAGTGCGTATGGGTCACATAGGCCAGACCCGCATGTATAATCGCGCTGACAAAAAGCGTAACACCCGTTCTCCTGTGCATTCTGAAAGAAACCTTTATCCAGCGCATACCCGTACACAGTTGAAAGATAAGCAGGAGAAGGTTAAAGACACCGAGGATCAGTATTATTGACACACCGCCTACAGACATAATTTTCACCTCACTGCAACGATCTTTTTTGCCGGACCCGCGCTGCCGTGCACATTGCAATTGGCCCCGGCTACTATCTCCAGCGGGCCATCTACCCTGTAGCGTATTTCCCTTGAAAATTCTTCAGCTTCAGGTTTCTTAAATGATGAAAATTCCCATTTTTTTACCTCTTTTCCGTTTATAGTGACATAAACCGACTCGGTGTAGTGAAAAAGATTGTTTCCGCTGTGTCTGACATTTATCCTGATAATAATCTCAGATCCAATTTCAGCCTTCTCCGGCGCCTCTATTGTCACGGCGGACTTGTTGGCAAACGCAAATGGCGGAATACAGAGAAAACTGAGCAAAATAAAAAATGTCAACGAGACAACCCTGGAGCGAATTATTTTTTCCATGTCAGACCTCCTTTGGGGATTGGTTGGTGCCCAAGATTCTTTGATCAGACCTGGGTTTATTACAACCTGTAAAATTCCCTCTATAAGCGGCGCCTGGGCGCAGGTTCTTCAGAAGTGTCTCGTGATTTCAACAAGATTTCCGTCCGGATCATGGCAGAAAAGAT
>JAUVRS010000123.1 GCA_030597505.1 Desulfobacteraceae bacterium | reverse complement strand
GGTAAAAACTGTGTTATCATCATTTGGAGGGGCGGATCGGAAACTGTGATATGTCATGGTTATGCCCACCGAGATATGGGCCGTATATTAGAGCTGAAAGTGGGTGTGCTCCATCTAATACCAGGGTAAGATGAGATATTATTCTGCTTAACTGTTTTTCCCTGATATTCTTGTTGAAAATCTCCTTTAGAACCGCAGCTCCTTCCTCCTCCAGGAATTTTTCGTCATCAAGATAGTCAGGTTTAACAAGAAGTGATCTTTTTTCCTTTGACTCGTGCAGATATTCAATCAGGGATTCTGTGCTATCCTGGCCTTGTTTTCCATCGGACATTTTCTTAGCTTACCTCCATAAGCAACGCTTCCAATATTTAATGTTTCGTCACCACTCAGCAGAAAAGGCGCGATTTAGGTGAGTAAATTGCCGATGGAACTCAAAAATATTCTTTGTAACCTTCTTTTTTTTCCCTTTCTATTTCTTTTCTATATTGAAAATAAATTTGTAATACATATGATATAACATCTTGAAGTGCCAATAACTGAAGCATAATTACCCAGTGCTAAAATCACTGTATAAGGAGTAGCGTTATTAGATGGATTTCGTGTGGAAGATCTTTATTGTTCTTATTCTGGTTCAGACTCTCGCGTTTCTTATCTTTTGGCGGCGCCTCAGGAACCGGCCTCGAGTGCGCTTCCTGTTGATAGGCCTTTTCTTGGGATGTAACCTGCCCTGGCCCATCTTTTTTGCCGCATTCGAGCAGCCAAACCCGCCTTCGGTCTGGATCATTTCACTAATCCTAAGGTTCTTTTCCGCATGGCAAGTGGGCCTTTTCCTCTGGCTGACGCTGGGCAGTCTTTTTAGCCTGTCAGTTCTTGTCTTTTTCCGGATTCCTTCTCTGGTAATCAGGCGGCTAAAGAGTCAATCATCTCAAGAAAAGCCAGAAAGCCCCAGCCGCCGGGCTTTTATAGTTAAAGTAGCGAAAGGGACTGCCTGGGGAACGGTTTTTTTATGTGGAACCTGGGGTATTGCAAGGGCTGAGCTTGGTCCTCGTGTTGTCAAATACAACATATCCCCAAACAGACTTGCCAAGACACTTGATGGGCTGACTATCGTCCATCTCTCAGACCTGCACATAGGTTTATGGACCTCCCCCTATCAGGTGCCTCGCGTTTTGGCCCTCACGAGAGATCTCAGGCCGGATTTGGTCGTCATAACCGGTGACATAATCGACCACAAGCCTTCCTTCAGCCACGCCTTGGTTCGCCACCTCTACCTCTTGGATCAGGTCCCCCTGGGTGTCTTCGCCGTCATCGGGAATCATGATATCTATACCGGGGCGCACCAGGTCTCAAACGCCCTTGAGGCCGGTGGAGTAACAATGCTCAGGGGAAGTTATCATTCTTTTCAGGATCGAGGTTTTCCCCTGGCCTTAGTAGGTGTTGATGATCCAGGAAGGAATTGGTCAGGGTCAGGTGGGCGACTTTATCTGGGCCAGGCCATGAGAGGGTTAGATCCAGACCTTTTTCCCGTTCTTTTGACCCACCGGCCCACTGGCTTTGAACAGGCTTGTGATGTTCAGATTCCCCTGACCTTGTGCGGTCATACCCATGGGGGTCAGTTCGCATTACCCGGGGGGGTCAACTTGGCCAGTTTGGCATACAAATACACCCACGGTCTTTATGAAAACCAAGGGAATTTGCTCCATGTCTCTGCAGGTATCGGGACTGTCGGACTCCCCTTCCGGGTAGGTGTTCCACCAGAAATTGCGTTGCTCAAGTTGTCATCCCGTAAAGTCGAATGGAATCCCTAGGAGAATTTTGATCATGGATGAAATCATCTACCTTATTGGGGACGCCACAACACCAGATACCCAAGGGCCAAAAATCATTTCTCACATCTGTAACGATATCGGCGCATGGGGTAAGGGGTTTGTTTTGGCTATTTCCAAACGCTGGCCAAAGCCCGAGGCCCGTTATAGAGCATGGTACAAGGGAAGAAAGAGGAATGGATTTGGTTTAGGCGCTGTTCAACTCGTCCAGGTTGAAAATGACATTTGGGTAGCAAACATGGTCGGCCAACATAACATTCGAAGGACAAAAACAGGCCCCCCCATCAGGTATGAGGCAATTGAGGAATGCCTGAGAAAAGTTGCCTCTCATGCCTTAGAGCTGGGCGCAAGCATCCACATGCCCCGTATAGGCTGTGGTCTGGCAGGCGGAAAATGGGAGGAAATTGAACCTATTATCGTAAAACAGCTGAGTTCAAAAGATATTCCTGTTTTTGTTTACGATTTTAATGAAAAAGGGGTCAAGTCTACTCTTGACCCTTGATCTAAATTAGACTTGTTTAACCGCAAGGCGTGGAAACCATTTTTGTGCCCTTGCGGCCTGGTATCCGACACCCGAAGACCAATAGCGGAAATCGTTATGCCAATTGATGACAACATGGGCGGCTACAGGACCATGGCCGAGATAGCCCTTGAGGCCATTAAGGAGGCCATCCTGAATGGCGAATACAAACCAGGGACCAGACTCATTCCCGTCCGCTTGGAGAAGGAGCTCAACCTAGGCAGGGTCGCCATCAGGGAGGCCTTGCGCGAGTTGACCGGAGTTGGTCTGGTGGCCAACCTACCCAACAAGGGGGCCGTGGTCGCCAAGACTCTTGACATAGAGGAAATGCGAGAAATTTTCGAGATCCGCTATGACCTCGAAGGCAAGGCCTGTGAAATGGCTGCGGTCAAGATTTCAGAGGAAGAGATTCAAAAGCTGGAACGTCTAAACCGGGACATGGCCGGGTACGGCAGCAACAGCAAGGAATACTTTCTTCTCAATCGGAAATTCCATCTGGATTTTTATCAGGCCTCGGGCAGAAAATTTCTCTGCCAGATCATAGGCCAGGTTTTCGACAAAGTCCTTGTTTTTCGAAGTATATATCCCTTCGCTCCCGAGGCCATTCCTGCCTACGTGGATGACCACACTCAACTGTTAGCTGCTGCCAAAGCCCGGGATGGAGAGAAAGCGCGTCAGGTAATTGTTCGGCATCTGAGCGCTGGTTTCGAAAGCTTTAACGCCAAATTGCGTCTATAAACAACAGAAGAGAAAAAATGCGAGGACAAAATGCAACAAATGGGGCCATTGCAAGGCATCAAGATCTTGGATTTTTCCCATGTTCTATCGGCACCCTACACCACGATGCTTTTGGGGGATTTAGGTGCCGAAGTGATCAAGGTCGAACAACCCGGAGTAGGCGACAGCCTTAGAAATTCCCCGCCCTTGAAAAATGGTGAGAGTTCTTATTTTTTCTGCTCCAACCGCAACAAGAAATGCATCGCGGTGGACTTGAAAAAGACAAAAGGGGTTGAGCTCATAAAACGCCTGGTAAAGGGCTTTGACATCTTCGTGGAAAACTTCCGCCCTGGTGTGATGAACCGCCTGGGCCTCGGTTACGAGGACATCAAAAAAATCGAGCCCGAGATCATCTACGCGTCCATGTCCGCCTTTGGACAAGTGGGCCCCTACCGGGACAAGCCTGGTTTTGAACTGATAATTCAATCGTTGACTGGGGTGGCCAGTGTGACCAGCCCGCCGGATGGCGCCCCGGCCAAAGTGCAGGTCCAGATGGTGGATCTGTGCACCGGCATGTTCTTGGCCGTGGCCACCATGGGAGCCCTGTACCATCGCCAACAAACAGGCAAAGGACAACTGGTCCAAACCTCTTTGTATGAATCCACCGTGGCCATGATGGCCAACTTGGTGGGCATAGCCATGATGGGGACAAAGATACCCACCGGCCTGGGCACTCGCAACCCTCAACTATTCCCCTCGCAATCTTTCAAGACCAAAGACTCACACATATCGGTAGTGGGGACCCCCAATCACTGGGAGCGCTTCTGCCGTGCCCTGGAAAAGCCGGAATGGATAGATCATCCCCAGCTCGGCAACGTGCGCTACCGGGTGGAGAACTATGACGATATGGAGACCTTGGTTGAGGAGGTTACCACCACAAAAACAACCGCTCAGTGGATGAAATTATTTGAAGAGCATCAAGTCGCCTGTGCACCCATCATGACCGTGGAAGAAATGTTCGCCGATCCCCATTTTCAGGCTTTGGAGATGGTCAAACATATTAACCATACCAAAGCCGGCGAAATCAGCATTTTGAAACCCCCTTTTCATCTTTCCCGAACACCGGTCGAGGTTCATCTGCCGCCGCCCGCCCTGGGAGAACACACCTCCCAGGTCCTGGCTGAATGCGGCCTCTCCCCAGACGAGATCACCACGCTCAAACGGCAAAAGATCGTGGGGGGCGACTAAATGTCCGGGACATGCCCCGCCCGGCAAACTTGGTAGCAGGAGAACGCGCCATGCCTTTGGTCAAAGCCGGTAGTATTGCTCTCTACTACGAGATGCACGGTCAAGGATTTCCCTTGGTGCTTATTAGGGGACTGGGCAGCAACGCCGACCATTGGTATTGCCAGGTGCCCACATTGTCCCGGCGCTTCAATGTGGTCATCTTTGACAATCGGGGTATCGCCCGATCTGAAAAATCCAAAGACCCAATCACCATAGCCGTGATGGCCCAAGATACCGTGGCTCTAATGCAAGGCTTGGGAATATCAAAGGCCCATGTCCTGGGAATATCGCTCGGCGGCATGGTCGCCCAGGAAATCGCTATGCGTTTTCCGGAAAAGGTCCGTGGCCTGGTGCTCGGTTGTACTCATTGTGGGGGTGGGCACGTGGTGCGAAAACCAATTACGGACGATGGCATCACGCCCGAGGATCTTTATTCGGACGAACCGGCCACCGCCGCCAAAGCCTTGAAGATTCTGTTTGCGGAAAAAACCCTCCATCGAACACCACAAGTCATCGAGCGATATTTGGAGGCGTCCAGGGCCCACCCGCCATCAAGGGAAATTCTGCGGAAGCAAAGGGAAGCGGTGATGGGCTTCGACTTCTGGGGGAATCTCCCCAAAATAGACGCACCCACCTTGGTTATTACCGGGGCAGAGGATGTCCTGGTGCCCCCGGAAAATTCAAAATTGATCGCCGGAAGGATACCCGGGGCCAGACTGGAGATCGTGGCTGATGGAGGCCACCAATTCATGGTTGAACAACCCGAGGTGGCAAACCGGTTGATTCTGGACTTTTTGCTGGGCTCCAATGGAAGGCCGAAAACAATTAGGACTCGCGCAAAATAACTTCGTAGAATTGGCGCCCGGATTTGGGTCAGATTTGGCTGTGGCGATTTAGCAAGACCACAGAGCATCAGGCCGCTCAAGAAAGTGAAAAATATGGTTGGGTGATAGAAAGAAAACATTTTCTTTCGGAAATTTGAAAAGTGGGTTTGACAGGGCATGCGTTTCAAATACCGCTTTCGTACTTACTTATGAACAAAGAACCAACGTGCCCCTTATCTTCCCCACCCCATGTATTGTACGTTGGTTACCAACATGTCCGTCGTCTGGCCTTCACCCGAATCTTCAGAATAGGTCGTATCACAGATTCTTGAACCATTGTGGATTTGGATATAATTGAACGTATCCGCAATTTTCCACAGACGGGTTGGACCTATGCATTTTTTTCTTGACATTCGAAGACGACCGGTCTATTTTAACAGCGGGTATTATTCAGATGGCTAAAGAGAGTACAAAACAAAAAACCCTTGAAGTGGGTGCTGAAATAATCCATCTCAAAGGGTTCAATCATACGGGCATTCAGGAGGTGCTCCAGGCCGCCGGGGTTCCAAAAGGTTCATTTTATAATTATTTCAAGAACAAAGAGGACTTTGGGCTCCAGGTGATCGATTATTTTATCGGTTTTTTCTCATCTGTGGTCAAGCCGATCATCGAAGATCCGTCCCTCATGCCCTTAGGAAAAATCCGCAGAATGCTTGATCAGTTTATTGAAATCTTCAGTGAACGAGACTTTGCCTACGGATGTCCGATTGGTAACCTGGCCCAAGAGATGGGTGACCTGAGTCCGTCTTTTCGACAAAAGCTGAAAGAGGCCGTTGACTCTATGGCAAACATCTACATGAGGCTGATCCGCGAAGGACAATCCCTCGGAGAGATATCAGAGATGATTCATGCGGAAAATACTGCATACTTCATCGTCTCAAGTTGGCATGGGGCCCTGGGGCACATGAAGATTGAAAAAAGTGCGCGGCCGCTCGAGAGTCATATACATTTTATTTTCAACTATATCCTGAAACCCGGATAATGTCCTGTTTTTCTTTGGTTTTTTTGTGGTGATGATTAATAGACCGGTCTAATAAATACCATGAGGGTAAATCCGCATGTGATGGCACATACGGATACATTTAAGAACAAAAAACACAACCAAGAGGAGGAGAAAAAATGAGTTCAAGAGAGACGATCCAAGAAGTTGTTAATGGCCACAATCTGGTGCATATTGCTACAATTGACTCAGATGGATTTCCCTGCGTGAGAGGCGTAGATTACGCCGTAGGGGACAGTGAAAACATCTTGTATTTTATCACTCGAAAAGACTCAAGAAAGGTACAGCATATAAAAAACAATGGAAATGTAGGTTTTGTCGTTGACCACGATTGTCCCGGTTGGGATGATCTGCAAAAATTGAAATATATTAAAGGAACCGGGACTGCGACAGTCATTGAAGATCCTCAGGAGATGCAAAAGGCCTTTGGGCTGCTCATGCAAAAATTCCCCTTTCTTAAAGACCTACCGGGTGACCCCTCAAACTTCGTAGGTATAAAAGTCCAATTAAAGAAAATATTGGTGACGGATAATACCATTGAATTCGGGCATACCGAGACAGTGGATTACTGACAAAACTTTACATCAAACCTAGTCCTCCGCCCGCAACGCCTCACTTGTGAGGCTGATCGGGCTCAACGAAGTTCTGGCGGATCAGGGCTTGCCCAATCTCAGGCACGGTATAGGTATCCACACGGGCCAGGCCTTGGCCGCCACCTTCTGGCCCTCATGAAAACCTGCCTGCTTCTCTTTGGCCCGGCCTTTTTTATGTTCAGTCATTAAAAAAGGCATCCCCCGTTTCACAGGAGATGCCTTTAATTTCCTTAAAAATCAGGTTAGACGGCGGTCACATTGGCAGCAGCCGGACCTTTTGGCCCTTGCTCAATGTCAAAGGTCACGCGCTCACCTTCACTGAGAGATTTAAAACCGGTCGCACTGATTGCGCTATGATGTACAAATACATCCGGTCCGTTTTCCTGCTCGATGAATCCAAAACCTTTGTGGTCATTAAACCACTTAACAGTTCCATTTGTCATAATATCATCCTCCTTTCGAAAAATTTCAACGTTACAAACTGAAGGATGATAGCGTTTAACAAACGGATAAT
>JAUVRS010000082.1 GCA_030597505.1 Desulfobacteraceae bacterium | reverse complement strand
GAGAAGCCCTACCAGGGGGAGAAGATGAGAGGTATCCTGAACAGCATATCGAAGCATCGCCGCCGGCAGAGGCCTCTGGGACCAGTCTTTTTTCTGATATTTCTTATCACTCAGGATATTAAATTTTTCTTTAAGCAGGCTGGCAAGACCCGTTTCCCTGACTCCGAGAAACCTTGCAGCAATCTGGGTATCAAATAGAGAACGAACCTCGATGCCAAAATCCCTGTACAGGGAACGGATATCATAGTCAGCTCCGTGCAGGATCTTTCGGATTCGAGAATCGGAAAAAACGGGCCTCAAAGGAGAAAGGTCTTTAACGGAAAGGGGGTCGATCAGAACGTTGCGTTCAGGTGTAGAGATCTGAAGAAGGCAAACCTTTTCTTGATAGTTGAACATGGAATCCCCTTCAAGATCTACACCAAGGGCCTCCTCATCTTGAAATTCCAGGGCTATCCTGCGTAAATCTGTTTCGTTTTCAATAAACAGGTAATCATTGTTAGTGGACTCAGTCATTTTTTACTTCAATTTCTCTGTTTTATTCCTTTAGACACAGACAGAAAAAAATTTCTGGCAACAAAACATTTTGCCCTTTTTCCTGATTTGGCACCCTGTTTAATCTTGATTCCTGACCATCAGGTGAGACCTGATTTACAAACCAATAATCTTATCTTTTAGCAGGTCTCCCAGGCTGGACAAGGCTTTTTTTTCATCGCCCTGATAACCCTTGTAGACATCTCTCCCAGTACTTTCCTCGAGCTTTCGAATGGAAAGCCCAATCCTTTTGTCCTTTTGAGAGACATTAACGACCTCAGCCTCCACTTCATCCTTGACCTGAAATTTTTCCAATTGATTATCCTGTTTGTCATTGGCTAACTGAGAAACGTGAATCAACCCCTCTATGCCTTTTTCCAGTTCAACAAAGAGACCAAAATCAGTGACGTTGGTCACAGTACCGGAAACCCGTGTGCCGGGTTTATATTTTTGAGGGATTTCATCCCATGGGTCTGGTTCAAGGTGCTTGATTCCTAATGAAAAATGCTCATTTTCTTTGTCAATTTCCAGAACAACTGCTCGAACTTCTTCGCCTTTTTTGTAAAGTTCCGAAGGGTGGTTTAGTTGTCTTGTCCATGAAAAGTCAGATGTATGGACAAGACCGTCGATCCCTTTATCAATACCGACAAAAATACCAAAGTCGGTAATATTTTTTATCTTCCCTTCTATAATGGTCCCAACAGGATAGCTTTCAGCTATGACGTCCCAGGGGTTTGGTTCAAGTTGTTTTATACTTAGGGAAATACGATTCTTAGCAACATCAAGGTTTAAGACCAGCGCTTCCACCATGTCTCCCATGCTCAAAATATCGGACGGATGCCGAATTTTTCTTGTCCAGGACATTTCAGAAATGTGAACGAGACCTTGTATTCCTTCTTCCACTTCAACAAAGGCCCCGTATTTTTTTAGACCTGCGATAGAGCCCTTTATTTTAGACCCCACGGGATATTTTTCTTCAGCCATGCTCCACGGATCACGCGTCACCTGTTTAACACCAAGGGAAACTCTTTGTTTCTCTTTGTCAAAGTTCAAAATTTTGACAGTGATATTTTCACCGATCTGGTACATTTCTGATGGATGCCCCACCTTACCCCAAGACATGTTTGTGACATGGACAAGTCCGTCTATTCCACCCACATCAACAAACAGTCCATAATCAGTAATATTGGTGACCGTCCCATCAACAACGGCGCCTTCCTCAAGGCTTTCAAGTGTCTTTTCCCGCAAAGCCATCCTCGCAACCTCTAAAACGGCTCGACGCGATATTACTATATTTCCCTGTTGTTTTTCGTACTTTATTACCCTGAAATCATGCTCCGTACCGACAAGAGGATCCAAGTCCTTGAGTGGCGGCAAATCAGCCTGGGATCCTGGTAAAAATGCAGGCAAGCCGATATCTACTGAAAGCCCCCCTTTCACTTTAGAAATAATTTTACCTCTGATTGTCCCCTGATCTTTATAGACTTCTTCAATGTGGTCCCATAGCTTGACACTTGCTGCCTTTTCCTTTGAAAGAATGACCCTTCCGTCTTTATCCTCTTTTCGCACCAAAAGGACATCGACCTCGTCACCCACTTCCGCTGTTAGATTCCCACTTGAATCAATAAATTCAGAAACCTGAATCATTCCCTCTGATTTGTAACCGATATCAACTAAGACATATTCATTATCGATCTGTACTATTTGCCCATTGACGACCTTACCCTCCTGGATACTCTTGAGACTCTCTTCGTATAATTCCGTAAAGTCACGACTATCCTGAGTGTCTTCTTCGGTTTCATCAAAATCTTTGCCCGCCCCTTCATGAAAAACCTCTTGCTCATACGTAAAGGCGGTGTTCATATTTTCGGTTACGAAAACTTCGTTTTCTGTCATTTTACTTGTTCCTTTTCCCATCAACCTGAATACCCCCAAATCTGTTATGGTTTCTATTACCTGTTCCGGTTTGCACCGTTTAAACAAAAAGGAAGGGTTTTCCCAGGGTTAAAATGTTTTTTATTTATCTCTCGATCATTTAAAATTTTTTCAAATAAAAGGGCATCTCATCTCAACGCGACAAGATGCCCTTAACAACCGTATTAATTAATTACATTCTAGTAACGTTTTTGGCCGAAGGGCCTCGATCACCCTCTTCTACCTCAAAGCTGACTCGTTCGCCTTCATCAAGGCTCTTAAACCCGGACATGTTGATTGCGGAATGATGGACAAATACATCCCCACCGTCCTCCTGCTCAATAAATCCGAACCCCTTTTTGTCACTGAACCATTTTACAGTTCCTTGTACCATAGAAATAACCTCCTTTCTGAGAATTTTATGCTCCCCAAAAATCAGGTTGCCCTCCTGGTATGGAACCGTAAAACAGTGTACAACCCGCGAAACAACTAAATTTTAATCGTTCGAATAAATTTTTGAAGCAATAGGTAATATTTTAAACATATAAACCTAAAAGTCAACCAAAAAAGTCAAAAAACATCACTACAAGATTACCCGCCTGTTTGACCCCATATGGATCGGGTTCATAACAATACTTAGTTCTTGAAAACTTTCTTAGGACTTTACAATCGTGAATTGAGAGAATAGCATAGCTCACCTATTTATGCCCTCCCCCTCAAATACCAAGCTTATTTCTGAAAAGGGCTGAATACACTCTATTTTGAACAACGAGGACAAGTGAACATGAAAAGCTCATTGGACATATTTTTGAATCCAAAATCTGTTGCGGTCATCGGAGCCACAGACAGACCCGGGTCATGGGGTTCATTCATCATGCAGGGTCTATTGTCAAGAAACTATCCAGGAGAGATATATCCGGTAAACCCAAATTCAGAAACAGTCTTTCGTATATCAGCTTTCAAGCATATAAATGACATTGCAGACCCGGTTGATCTGGCGATCATCACCATACCATCGGATTTGGTAGAACACGCAGTTACGGCATGCGGGCAAAGACGGGTAAAAGGTGTGACTATAATCACAGCAGGGTACGGGGAAGCTTCTAAAAATGGCCGGACACAGGAAAACACCCTTACCCATATCGCACGATCTTACGACATGCATCTCCTTGGCCCCAACGTCAGCGGCACATTCAACCTCCATGCCGCCTTCAACGCATCGGCGGCACCCGCCGAACACCTGGTGTGTAACAGAATTGGCGCCATTTGCCAAGGTGGTTACGCCTTCTATGATCTTCTTGCCTCAGGGTTTTCAAGGGGAATGGGCGTGGGGAAATTTGTCCACACCGGCAACGAAGGCGATATTACAGCCACAGACTTCCTGGAACATTTTGGAAATGACCCCGAGGTGGAGGTCATCCTGATGTATCTTGAAACAGTCAGGGACGCTCGGCGCTTTGTTGAAATAGCAAGACGGATATCAAAGACAAAACCCATAGTGGCATACAAGGCCGGGAGGACACAAGGATCAGCCCGCGCCGCAGAAAGCCATACCGGGGCCTTATCCGGAGTAAACGAGCTTTACGAAGGAGTGCTACGGCAGACGGGGATTATCTCCTCCCCCAACATGGAACTTCTGCTTCCCCTCGGCCACGCCCTGCTTGAACGCCCTCCGATGCGTGGCAAAAAGACGGCCATCATCACCATGGGGGGATCATGGGGGGTCGCCCTCTCAGATTCATTGGAGGAACTGGGGCTTATGGTACCCGAACTGAGCCAAGAGCTTCAGCAATCATTGAGGGCCTTGGGCGTGCTCCCAAGGGCATCAACAAAAAACCCTGTTGATATAGGCGCATCAGGGCTTTTCTTCCAAGAAGATATTATCCTGGCTATCGGCAAAGAGATCCTCTCCTCCGGGGAAGTAGATGCCCTGGTTCTCCACGGCATGGGCAGGCCAGGGATGCTGGAGGAGGATGCCCCCCCTAGGCTCAAACTTTTTTTGGATGTCAATAAGCGGATTATTCGCGGTTTTAACAAAATGGAAAAAGAAACAGGTCTTCCCGTCCTTATAGGGAGCATCTATACGCCGTGGGAAAGTCAGGTGGTTCACGATCTCAATAAAGAGGGAATACGAATCTATAACCGGCTCGACGAGATTGCCCAGGTCCTTTACTCTATGCAAAGGGACAAGGATGTTGGGGAGTTACTTGACGTGTAGATATCGGCCGTGTGACACCCATGACAGACAGAGGCCTTAACATCCGGATGGCCACTTTTAGCGATTTGCCCAGGTTCTTTCTCATTTCAGCTTTTTCGAAGTTTTTGAATCCATCTTTATCTTCAAGATTACCCTCAAATTAACAACAAGCAGAAAAATCAGAGGGCATATCCACAAAAGATGTAATTTATTTAGATCCATAAACAAAAAACTTATCAAAATGATTCCCCAGGGGATGATTAGCCTTGGAGCACAACAAATAATACCTATACTTCTGCTATCCTCAGAGTGCCCATTTCCGTCACCCTTCATTTCTTTTAACCAGAGAAAAGACAGGGCAACCGTCACCCCAAGCATCATAACCCATATGACCCATTCAAATATTATCATAACCACTATCCTGAAAAACCAGCCATGTGTTCCGTATTTTTCTCAATAACCTTATAAGGTTAGCACAAACAATGGTAACTTCTCAATAAGTCCGGGAGAAATAATAGGATATATTGAGTGGGGTTCGGGTGTTTCTTGAAGGCGCTCTCTCAAATGGGATTTACTTTTCACTTTCGCTGTGGCTGATATTTGGGGTTTTCTCCTAATGAACCCTTATTGGCTTCTCCGTGCTTTCGCCAAAACCCCAAATATCAGCCACGCTACGACGACTGGTTTAGAGAGCGCCGGAGAGAAACAGCTGAACCCCACGGTGCCTGAACTTATTGAGAACTTACAAGCAATGCTGTAGTTTATCGAGGGCTATATTGCCACCACTGAGAACAAGAGCGATGGTTTTATCACGCACCCTATCTTTTATCTGCAACGCAGCTGCCAGGGGCGCTGCGCCTGCATATTCCGCCAATGTTTTGGCCTTTTCCAGATACAATTTCACCGCCTTCCGCATGGCTTCTTCTTCTATCAGCAAAAAGTCATCCAAATATTGCCAAATAATTTTTTGAGGTAACATAAAGGGGGAACGGGTTGCCAACCCCTCAGCCTCCGTCTTCATTTTAGCGGTGGTGTATCTGCGGTTCTTCCAGGTTAGATAGGCGGATGGGGCTTCGGCCGCCTGCACGCCAATCACCTTGATATCGGGATTGATTGTTTTGGCCACCAAACAGGCTCCAGCCGCACCACTCCCACCTCCAATGGGCACAAAAATCATCTCCACCCGCGGGATCTGCTCAAGAATCTCAAGCGTGATAGTCCCCACACCAGCTATCAGGTATGGTTCATCACCTGAAGAAATGTAGCGCAGGCCATGTTCTCGGCCCATTTTTTCACAATGGGTCTTTGCTGCATCAAAATCTTTACCGTGAAAAACAACCTCGGCCCCGTAACCTTTCATGGCTTCCACTTTCACGGGATTCGCCCCTTTGGGTGCAACGATGATAGCACGGATGCCAAAGAGTCGAGCGGCGTAAGCGATCGATTGCCCATGATTTCCAGTAGAAGCAGTGACAACACCCTGTTTTCGTTCAGCATCGGTTAACCGCGATATAAGGTTGATCCCGCCCCGAACTTTGAAGGCCCCTACGGGCTGATAGTTTTCATGTTTTACATAGACACACGCCTCTATGTACTCATCCAAAGCCGGATAATTATACAAGGGCGTTGGAGACAGATATTTGCCAATAACCTGTTGTGCGTCTAATACGTCTAAAAAAGTGGGCAATTTCATAAACGATTCCCTAAGGTTATCTCAGTTAACGATGGGCGGGGTTTTTTATTATTCACTCTTGAGCTGTTGGGAAACGGCCTCCCATCTTTTTAAGTCTTTTTCTATGTCCTCCGGTCTGTGGCTGCCGGGCACGGTAAAGGGCTCTTCAGCCCATCCCTTTCCATAGTCGCTTACCCAACGCCAGTCCTTGACGATGCATCGCTCAAACAACCATCTGCCGTCCTCTTTCACAAAGTCTACATAATAGGTACATGATGACCAGGCCGCACGTTTTGTCTCGTGAAGTATACAGGGCTCATCAAGATACCACCTTCCCGTGGCGTGCCCCTCATCTTTTATATCTATGATTTCATTCATGATTCGATGAACAAACACAGCAAACTTTGACATGAGGACAGTTGTATAAAATTTTTCTACGTCTGCCCTCGTCTTGACCTCTCCGTTGCTAAAGTGACCAAAGTCGCAGGAACATTCCCTGGCAAAACAATCCATAACGCTATCCCACTCTCCCGCATCCATGACATAACAATACGTATGCATAAGCTCTCGTATTTCTTTAACATCTTCCAGGTACCTGACTCTCTCTTCTAAAGACTTTGCCATAATCCCGTTTCTCCTCTTTTTCTTGTTAATGGTTGTCGTTTTGAGGCCTCAACGCTCATGAGGCCTTCCGGTTCAAAGGCCACGTCCACGCCGGAAAACCTCTCCGTCCAAAGGGCAAGCTTCTTCTTTACATCCCTGATTTAAACCCATTTTCTAATTCCCCATGTCTTTGCTGTCATGCGGCCAGCATAAATGTTCGACCGTGCCTCACTGAACAGTTCCTTATTGCTACACCTGTCAGAAAGTTTTTTCAATAACGAAAAATGTCGACCTCCCCCATGTATACAACCCTGTCATTTGTCTAAGAAACGATGAATTCCACCACGTCCCCATTTCTAACATCAACCAGTCCCGCCTCAGAAAGCCGCAAAAAAGGGATGGCCGGGGTAGTTAGCGTTGCAAGCGTTAGGGGAGCGTCAGAAAACCGGAAACCCAGTGTTTCGGCTTTCTCTTGAAGGGTTGCTAATTCCTGAGCCACCGTCTCAATTGCAAGGCTCGACATAATCCCCCCGATGGAGAGTTCAATTTCAGCCTGTATCTGGCCATTTGCATAAAGCACAATCCCTCCCCCCATCTCATATACCCTATTTACTGCCTTGGCCATATTGCCTTCATCAGCACCAACCACAACCGTCCCAGAGGCCTCCCACACACCACTGGTTGCTATGGCCCCGGTCTTGAGTCCATGTCCGCTGATTAAACCCGTAAAAATCTTTTCTTGACCGGCGATAAACGCAACTTTCAAAAGATCATTCTCCAAATCAATTGTAAGTTCACCATGATCGGGTGATAGATCAAAAAAGACCTCTCTGGTCACCAACCCTGTTAATTGTTCTATCACTCTGACCTTGAGAGGTCCGTTTCCATTGGCCTTTATAACAAAATCGGATGGTTTCACCCGAATTTCCTCAGGCCCCTGAATCGTCAACGATACCACATTCGGCTCGACCCTGAGTCCACCATCTTCAACAATGATCTGACCATTACTCAGGACACACTGAGCCTTTATGGTCTGAAGGTCAGGAATAATCACTATGTCGGCATATTTCCCCGGGGCAATGCCCCCAAGCATGGTATCCAGCCCAAAGTGTTCGGCTACATTCAATGTGACCATCTGTATGGCAAGGATAGGATCAAAACCCACGTCTATGGCACGCTGAACTATAAACTCCATATAGCCATTTTCCACTAGATCCCTGGGGTTCACGCCATCACTGACAAGTGTCATTCGCCTGAAATCAAGGTTCATGTTTTTTATTTTGGAGACAGCATCCAATTCTCTTCGAATGCTGCCCTCACGAACCATGACCCAAATCCCCAACCTAAGCTTCTCAACCACCTCCTCCGCGCTGACCGACTCGTGGCAAGAGGAAACACCAAACCCCGTATAGGCAACCAACCGTTCGGAACGACAGCCGGCTGCATGCCCTTCAACAGATTTTTTTAGCTTTAGAGCCTCCGCCGCTAGAGCAGGGTATTTGGTTTTGCCCCGGAGAACTTCCTGCCAGAAACCTTCTCCCACACCCAGTACCTCCTCTCTCTTAAGCAGCTCCATCAGTTGTTCCAATGTGGGCGTCTTTTCTCTGGCCGCTCTGCTAAAAGTGATACACGGCGGAACCGTGGAAAAAATCTTGACGGGTTGTTTCCTGACTTTGTCCAGCCAATCCACAAGCCCCTCGTATCCGGATGTAAACGCCAGTTCCATGATTTCGGTAACAATAGTGGTTGTGCCCCCCTTCATGGCATAACGAAGGAATTCATTGGGAGAGGCATAATTGATCATATGGGCGTGGCCATCGATAAAACCGGGGACAAGGACATTTCCCGATGCATCGAGCACTTCTGTCTCAGGCCCTATGGTATGGTTTGCATCAGGCCCCACATAGGCAATCCGTTTCCCCTTGATCGCCACAGAAAAATCCTTGAGGATTTCACCACTATAAACGTTAACCAAATCGCCACCCCTGATAACAAGATCGGCTTTTACCGTTCCCAGGGATACATTCATTAAGTTTTTCATATTTTCAGGGGTCAGTAATTCCATCATCTCCACCTCAAAACATTGTGTTTGTCTTATATGATTCGGCACTCAAAGGCTTTGCCCGGTGCCCCCCGCAGGTGCCGTTAACGCGAGCCCCATTGAATCGGCAAGAATAAGTCTTGGCCTTATAGCCCAAAACAGACGGATAGATCAATAGAATTTCTAAAACGAATGCTGATGGGTGGACCTTCCCCGAAATCAATGCATAAG
>JAUVRS010000324.1 GCA_030597505.1 Desulfobacteraceae bacterium | reverse complement strand
GGGGTCGATGCCCTGATTGACAAACTTGATGAAAAAATCTCCAGCTACGCTGGCAAATAATACTCTTCCTAAAAAAACCTTGAGTCTCTCACAGCAAATGAACTCGGACTGTTGGGGTCTCCAGCCCGCTATCTTACCGTATTTTTTTTACAGCCTCCGGTCTCAGCCATCTACCTTTGCCACCCATGCCAACCCAATCCCATTTGGACGCACCCGGAGCAATAAGAAAAATGATTGATCACGCCAAAGGCAAATTGGGCGATCTGTTGGCATGGTGGGTAGATACTGTCCGACGATCAGCCATACTGACGGTGGTTCTTGGCATTGTTGCCACAGCCGGACTGCTCTACTACACCGTGGAAAATCTCGGCATCAGCACCAATACCGAAGACATGCTGTCTGAAGACCTCCGTTTTCGCAAAGTATATGAGGACTATAAACGGGCCTTTCCCCAATACCAAAAAACAGTTCTTATTGTGATCGATGGGGACACTCCCCAAATAGCCCGTCAAGCAGGCCTCACCCTTTCCCGTCGTCTGGAACAGGAACACAAGACCTTTAAAAGGGTTTATTTTCCGGGGGGTGAGGCGTTTTTTAAAAAAAATGGCCTGCTTTATCTCACCATTCCCGAACTGGAAGACCTCGCCGATAACCTGGCAAACGCACAGCCATTTTTGGCCGGGTTGACAAGAGATCAAAGCCTCAGGGGAATATTTTCCATGGCAGAAAGGGGGCTTGAAGCGATCGATGACGGAGAGGATGTGGATCTGGCCCCCCTCTTTGATCGCTTGAGTTTGGCGATCGAGGCCACCTTGTCAAAAGAGAGATATCAGTTTTCGTGGTCGGATCTGATGCGGGGAAAGAAGTCAAGCCCAAAAGAATGCAGGGCCTTTATCGTGGCTCAACCCATTCTCGATTACAGCAGTCTGTTTCCCGGTGAAACGGCTGTCAAGACCATTCGGAGACTTGCGAGAGAACTAAAATTAGACAAAGATCACGGTGTCCGTATCCGGCTTACCGGCGAAATTGCACTGGAACACGAAGAACTGCTGAGCGTCACCAGAGGCGCAGAGGTTGCAGGTCTCCTGGCGCTGGTGCTGGTTGGGATTGTACTGTTTGGCGGTCTCGGCTCTCCAAGGCTGGTCCTGGCCGTTTTGTGCACCCTGGTCATGGGTCTTATCTGGACTGCGGGGTTTGCCACAGCCGCAGTGGGGCATCTGAATCTTATTTCCGTGGCCTTTGCAGTGTTGTACATCGGGCTGGCCGTGGATTTCTCCATACATTTCTGTCTGCGATACAAGGAGTTGGTCAAACAAGGTCATCCAAACCAAATGGCCCTTCAACAAACCGCCCGGGACATCGGCAGTTCCCTGGTATTGTGCGCCATAACCACAGCCGTCGGTTTCTATGCCTTTATTCCCACTGTATTTGCCGGGGTTGCCGAGTTGGGGGTGATTTCCGGGACAGGCATGTTTATCAGCCTCATAGGCAACCTCACCATATTGCCGGCCCTCCTTACGCTGATGCCATTTTCTCAGCGAGCAATCAAACGCAGGGAGACCTTTAGACTATTTAAAAATAAGGTTCTCACTTTCCCCATCCGTCATACCAGGGCCATCCGTATCGGTGCTCTCACCCTAGGTTTGTTGGCAGTATTTTTTCTCTCCTACGTGTCTTTTGACCCCAATATCCTTCACCTCCAAGACCCTGAAAACGAGTCAGTCATTACTTTCCGCGAACTCCTTACCCAAACCGAAACATCGCCCTGGAGTCTTGCGGTCGTGGCCTCAGACGCAGCGTCTGCGTTGGGTTATGCCGACCGTCTCGATGAGTTGCCCCTGGTTAAAAAAACCATAGTACTGGAAGATTTTGTCCCAACAAAACAAAGCCGAAAACTCGAAACGATTGAGGAAATTGCCCTGATCTTGGGACCGGCCATCATGGAGAATGAAGGACAACGTTCCCATCCCTCTGTCCAGGAACAAACAGCAGCTGTTTCGGACTTACTAAGGCATTTTGAGGTCTTTACTCAAAAGAAAAACAAACCGCAATTAGAACTCAAGGCCAGACGTCTTCAAAACGATTTGAGACGATATGAGGTTGCTCTGACAGCAGCAGACCGGTCCCAAAGGGCCGAATTGCTCAATCGCCTTGAACATTCCCTTTTGGGTACCTTGCCAAAGGGGTTAGAAACTCTTCGGGTCTCACTCTCTGCAACACATGTAACCCTGGAGGACTTGCCCAAAACACTGACCGGGAACTGGGTTGCTAAAGATGGCCGCTACCGTGTGGAAGTCTTTCCACGGGAGGATCTCAACGACAATAAAGCACTGGACCGATTTGTGTCGTCGGTACAAAAGGTGGCGCCCGATGCCATAGGGATTCCTGTGATCATTCTTGAGGCCGGCAAGGCGGTGATACAGGCCTTTCAGCAAGCTCTGGTTTTGTCATTGGCAGCTATTTCTTTGCTGTTGCTGCTCGTCATGCGCCGAAAGCTGGACGCGCTCCTTGTACTGCTTCCCCTTGTTTTGGCCGGGACCCTCACGGGTGCATCCACCGTCCTTTTTAACATCCCTTTTAACTTTGCCAATGTGATCGCCCTGCCCCTGATCCTGGGGATTGGTGTCGATAACGGTATCCACATGGTCCACCGGATGCGAACGGCCATGCCTGAGGATGGAAACATCCTCAAAACCAGCACTGCACGGGCCGTCCTTTTCAGTACCCTGACGACCATCTGCAGCTTTGGAAATCTGGCATTGTCCCCTCACCGTGGGATGGCAAGCATGGGGTTGCTGCTTTCCCTCGGCATAGGATTCACCTTGATTTGCACCCTGATCGTTCTCCCCGCATTACTCCACAGAAAACCTAAAAAATAAATTGCCGGCTCACACATAACAAAGGAAAGAAGGGCGATCAGGGCCACGTCATTTAAACTGACAACTTGATGATTTAACGAGAATTGTTTGTTTATGCGAGTTTTATAAATTCGAAGCACGAAGCACGAAATCCGAAACAAATACGAATGACCAAAATCCAAAATTCTAAATATGATAAGCCCGGCAGATATGTAAGTTCTCAATAACCTCGGGCACCGTGGGATTTGGCCATTTCTTTCC
>JAUVRS010000307.1 GCA_030597505.1 Desulfobacteraceae bacterium | reverse complement strand
TGGCCAATTATGTCTATACGTCCAACTGGTTAAGTCAGGCCCGAAGGTCGTTGCGATGGTTCGACAGGATGGAAATAAAGGGCTTTTTTGGGCGTAAGGGTTAAGGGTTTGTCTTTCCGGCTTTTGTGTTGACAAATTTTAAGGCCATTCGTTATAGTTACTTTATAGCTAGATCGTAGCCATATTGAGGATGCGGAACGGAACCCGATATTCACATTTCCCCCCGAAAACCGGGTTACCGGCCGCCTGTAAACAGGAGAAGAAAATATGAATATTACACCCGAGATCGCCCGGATAGTGGGCCCCGAAAACATCTTTGACGATCGTACCGAATGTCTCTGTTATTCGAGAGACATGTCGGTCCATCAGGGTGTGCCGGATGCAGTCGTCTTCGCACGTACGACCGAACAGGTCTCGGCCATAATGAAACTGGCTCACAGGGAAAAAATACCTGTGACACCCCGGGGTACGGGGACCAGCACTACGGGGGCTGTCCTGCCCGTAAAGGGGGGGGTGCTTCTGGATCTCCACTTGATGGACAACATTCTGGAGGTCAACAAGGAAGACTTTTATGCCCGTCTGGAGCCTGGGGTTGTGTGCATGCGGCTAAACACCATCCTGGCCAAGGACGACCTCATGTTTCCGCCCAACCCCGGGAGCGAAATGATTGCCACCATCGGGGGAATGGTTTCCACCAATGCCAGCGGCCACAGGGCGGTAAAGTACGGTACCACCCGAGACTACATAAAGGGTCTTACTGTTGTCCTTGCAGATGGCACTGTGGTTGAGACCGGAACGATTGCGCCCAAGACATCTCTCGGGTATGACCTGACGCGCCTTTTCTGTACGGCCGAGGGCACCCTGGGGGTCATCACCGAAGTGATCGTAAAATTGGAACCAAAGCCGGAATATGGGGCCCTGGCCATTGCCATGTTTGGCGATATCAACGGTGCCGGAGATGCCGTTACCGAGATAACCACCTCCGGGATCAAATTGGCCGGTTGCGAGATCATGGACAAAGTCAGCCTCAAGGTGGTTGAAGAGGCCTTGGGAAAGGATGTAAGCAAGATCGAGGCGCTTTTGATCATGGAGGCAGATGGCGTCAGGGATGTGGTGGTCCGCGACATGAATAAGATCGAAGAGATCTGTAAGACATACAAGGTGCTTGAATTCGAATGGACCGATAACCCGGAGAAGCGGGAAGAGATGATGAAGGCAAGGGGGGGGTTGGTCCCGACCCTTTCAAGGATCAAGCCGGGGAACCGCCTGGTGCCCATTGCAGAGGACTTTGGTGTCCCCTCCACAAAGATCCCGGAGACCATTCGAAGGGCCCAGGCCATCTCAAAGAAATACAACATTATGATTGCCACATTTGGACACGTGGGAGACGGAAACGTCCATACCACATTTGTCTGTGACATCAGGAACAGGGATGACTGGGACCACCTGAAACTTGCTGCAGAAGATTTGGTAAAAACCGCTATAGAAATGAAGGGGACCCTGAGCGCAGAACACGGCACAGGGTTGACACGCGCCCCCCATATTGAACAGCAGCTGGGACCCGGCATGGCAATCATGCGAAAAATCAAGCAGGCCCTCGATCCCGACAACATTCTAAACCCTGGAAAAATGGCGCTTGAGACAAATGGCAAGACAACAGACATCTATGACTATTTTGCCTTTCAGCCGCTTTTGGATCACCCCGAAGGGGTCAATTCTTTTGGCGTGGAGGTGGACAACGAAATCCTTGCCTGTATCCACTGCGGGTTTTGCCGTCTGGGGTGCCCCACCTTTAGTGTGACACATCGGGAGTCGAGAAACGCCCGGGGAAGAAACGCCCTTGCCTATTATTATTTGACCGGTACTGTGGACCCCACAGCCGAGTTTGCAGAATCCTTTTACACTTGCAACACTTGCCAGGCGTGCACCTATTTTTGCCCTGCGAGGATAAAGGTGGACGAGATTGTTGAGGGGGTGAGAAGAAAACTTTATGACGCGGGGCTCACGCCGGCACCGCTTATTGGAGTTCGGGACAATATTTTTAAGACGGGGAATGTCTATGCAAGCCCCAGGGAAGAGAGAATCGATATCTACCCACCCCATCTTAAGGAAAAGGTTCAGAAGGGGGAGTTGAAATCCAAGGCCCAGACGCTTCTCTTTATGGGCTGTGTTCCCAGTTATTTGGATATGAAAATGGTCCCAAGTCTGATCAAGCCGTTGGATGCAGCCAAGGTCGATTACACCACCCTTGCCACAGAAGAGGGGTGTTGCGGGTTTCCGCTTTTCCTGATGGGGTCGAGTGAGTTTGAATCACACGCCGAAAAACTCATAAAGAAAATAAAGGACACTAAGGCCCGTGAACTTGTGACCCCATGTGCCGGGTGTTTTAAGGCCTTTAAAAAAATCTACCCAAAGATAGGAGATCTGGGGGTGGATGTCTATCACTCTGTCCAGTATCTGGAGAAACTGATCACCGAGGGGAGGATAAAACTGGGGGGAAATCTCGGGAAAAAGGTGACCTATCACGACCCCTGTGACCTCGGAAGAACATTTCAGATCTTTGAGGAACCGCGAGACATCCTAAAAAATATCCCCGGGCTCGAATACGTGGAGATGGCCAGGAACAGACTTCAGGCGCGTTGCTGTGGCGGCGGTGGGGGGCTTCAGGCCAACGACCCGGAGATGGCCGTTGATATCGCAACGGAAAGGGTTCGAGATGCTCTTTCGGTGGGCGCTGAAATCATTGTTTCCGGGTGCGCGGCATGCAAGGACAATCTGAGAAAGGGGGCCAGGGCCATCCCCAAACAGGAACGGGGCAAGATAAAGGTCATGGATATCACCGAAATGGTGGCCAAATGTATTGAAAAATGAAGATTGTCGATCGAAGATGGGTGATTAATGGAAACCGATATGACCGAAGAGAGAAAAACCACAAGGCGTGAGATGGCAGCAGGAAAGACCCTGAAGAAGATCATGGCCGATCACTTCTTTGAGTTGGATGAGGCTGCCAGGACCGGATCAAAAAAAATTGCCTGGTGCACCAGTGTGGGGCCTGCCGAGCTCTTGAGAGGCATGGGTTTCCTGGTGTATTTTCCTGAAAACCACGGGGCCATGCTGGGGGCAACCCGTATGGCCACCGAATTGATCCCTTACGCCAATGCCATCGGCTATTCCCCTGATATCTGCTCCTATCTCACGAGCGATGTGGGCTCTTACCTGCAAAAGAAAACGCCCCTGACCAAAGCATACAATATGACGTCGGTCCCCTTCCCTGATGTCCTTGTGTTCAACACCAACCAGTGCCGGGATGTGCAGGACTGGTTTGCTTGGTATTCGCGGGAACTGGGCGCTCCCCTCATGGGCGTCCATACCCATCGAGACATCGGGGAAATCCGTGACTATCAGATCAGGGATATCGCCAG
>JAUVRS010000320.1 GCA_030597505.1 Desulfobacteraceae bacterium | reverse complement strand
CGGAGTTGGTTTGTATAGATTTTATCAGATCAGAAAAGACTACCCATGTCTGATTGTAACTACTCACGTAGTCAGGCTGAAGCTGTTTAGACTGAAGGCTGAAGGGGGCAGGAGAGCACAATTGCCATACTTTGGAAGAAATGTCTGATTTTTGCACCAAACATGGCTTCAAAATGCGCTTTTTCCTAACAGTCTTCAGGCTTCAGCCTATCCACCTGAGTAGTTACGTCTGATTTTGATTGAAAGATAGGATAAACATGTCCGAGTGTCAATTGCAAAGGGTTTAGAGCAAAATGTTCGGGGGTTGACTTTGCAGAAAAAAAAACCTACCCTTTTATCCATTCCACGCCAGGGCGATGAGCATTTTATCGTTGCTTTGAGTTTGGTCGTCGGCACCCCTATTGTAGGGCTCTGCGGGTGCGGATGGCAAAGGGGGTGGAAGTTTGTGGGCCGAGGGCGGTCCGTGGCAGCGTTGCCAGGGGCTGAAATGACAATCCTGAACCAGAAAAAGGAGGCGCTATGCACGTTAAGAAAATATTTTTACCCGAGTCTGAGTTGCCACGGCAATGGTACAATGTTTTGCCGGATCTACCCACACCCATGGAACCGCCCCTTCACCCGGGGACGGGTCAGCCTGTAGGTCCGGATGATCTGGCCCCTCTCTTTCCCATGGCCCTTATCGAACAGGGGGTGAGCCAGGAAAGGCACATCGATATCCCTGAGGAAGTCCTGGAACAGTATTTGATCTGGCGGCCGACACCCCTCTACAGGGCTTACGGCCTGGAAAAATATCTTGATACACCGGCGAAGATCTACTTCAAAAACGAAGGTGTAAGCCCGGCCGGAAGCCATAAACCCAACACGGCCGTGCCCCAGGCATATTACAACAAGATTGCCGGAACCAAGCTGATCTACACCGAGACCGGGGCTGGCCAGTGGGGGAGTGCCCTTGCTTTCAGTTGCGCGCTTTTTGGTCTGGAGTGCAAGGTCTATATGGTGAAGATCAGCTACAATCAAAAGCCTTATCGGCGTATGATGATGGAGACATGGGGCGCCAGTTGCGTTGCAAGCCCAAGCCCCGAGACCAAGGCGGGGCGGACAATCCTGGAGCGGGATCCGGATTCTCCGGGGAGCCTGGGGATCGCCATCAGCGAAGCGGTGGAGGCTACCGTCACAAGCGAAAACAGCAAGTATTCCCTTGGAAGCGTGCTCAACCATGTGCTCCTTCACCAGACAGTAAACGGTCTCGAATGCCAGAAACAGATGGCCATTGCCGGTGACTACCCCGATGTGATTATCGGTTGTGCCGGAGGGGGCAGCAATTTTGCGGGTTGCGCCCTTCCCTTTGTGCGGGATAAGATTAATGGGAAGGATATTGATATCATTGCCGTAGAACCCACCTCTTGTCCTACATTGACAAGAGGTCCATTTGCCTACGATTTTGGTGATACAGTACAGATGACCCCCTTTCTTCCCATGCACACATTAGGTCACAACTTTGTTCCTGAGCCGATTCATGCGGGGGGGCTCAGATATCACGGTATGGCACCTATTGTGAGCCAGCTTGTCCTGAGTAACATCGTGCGACCGGTTGCGATTCCGCAATTGGAGACATTCCAGGCGGGTGTTACCTTTGCCAAGACAGAGGGATTTATCTCCGCACCGGAGACAAGTCATGCAGTGGCCGCAACGATTCGTGAGGCCATAAAGGCAAAGGAAGAGGGAAAGGAAAGGGTCATCCTCTTAAACTGGAGCGGGCACGGCCTGGTGGATATGGCAGCATATGAGGCCTATCTGAACGGACAGCTCTCGGATCATGCACTCCCGGAAGAGGAAATTGAAAGGGCCTTAAAAGATATTGAACCCTTCCCAAAACCCCAGCAATACACGGGCTAAAAGGCCTTGCACCATTATAACGTGACCACCCCTCCCGGGGACCCTTGAGGTCCCCGGGACCGACCTTTGACACAAAAAGACCAAAAAATGAAGAGACAAAGTAAACCGCCAGGCGATGACTATGAGATCAGATGCCCCAGGCTGGGTCATCAGATACGCTTTTCATATTGCCGTCTTGAAAACCAAGGACTCCCCTGTTTCAAGACCCTGGATTGTTGGTATGATCACTTTCTGGTGGAAGAACATATGAAACAGGAACTGACGGCAGCGGAGTGGGAACGGGTTTTTGGCGGACCCCCCAAACAAAAGATGCTTTCGCTGGTAGAATTGATAGAGCAGGCCAAGAAAAGGGAAAAAGAGGTGTCATGACACAAAAGGAATTTTTTTTGGGAAATGGGGCCATAGCCCTTGGGCTCATGGAGGCCGGGTGTCAGGTGGTCACTTCGTACCCCGGGACACCCAGCTCTGAAATCTTGCCCGAGGTCACCCGGTTGGTGAAATCAAAGGGCCTCAAAACCTATGTGGAATGGTCCACAAATGAAAAGGTGGCCTTGGACATCGCTTTTGCCGCCGCCATCTCCGGAAAAAGGGCGGCCTGTTGTATGAAACAGGTGGGGCTGAATGTGGCCGCTGATTCACTCATGAGCGCGGCATACTTGGGTACTGTGGGTGGTCTGGTCATTATTTCATGCGATGATCCGGGGCCCCATTCTTCTCAGACCGAACAGGATACTCGCTTGATGGCACGACTGGCAAAGGTGCCGGTTCTGGACCCGTCCAGCCCCGAAGAGGCGCGGGCGATGGTCAAACTGGCTTTGAATATCTCGGAGGAGTTCAGCGTCCCGGTTATATTAAGGCCTGCCATCCGTGTATGTCATGCACGACAAAGCCTTTCATGGGGTCCCCTTAAGACCAATGACCGGAAGGCTGTTTTTGATAAGAATCCTGCCAGATGGGCGGCCACACCCCGGTTTCGCTACCTTCTCCACGGGGAGCTGAATAAAAAACTGGAGGAGATCGGGCGAAAAGTTGAAGGGCTCAATGATTTTAACTTTCATGATATGGCGCCCGGAAAAGAGTACCCTCTTGGGATTATTGCCGGCGGTGTTCCTTACGCCGTTGTGCGGGACATTTTTTCAGAAACAGATCGAAAGGATATTCCGGTTCTCAAACTCGGCACCCCTTACCCATTCCCCGAGGGATTGGCCCTCGAATTCATGGGCCAATGCCAAAAAGTGCTTGTCATTGAAGAAACAGACACGGTCATAGAGTACTTCCTTAGGGAAAGGACAAAGGTCTTGGGACGTCTCTCCGGCCATGTCCCAACAGAAGGGGAACTGGTCCCGGAGGT
>JAUVRS010000313.1 GCA_030597505.1 Desulfobacteraceae bacterium | reverse complement strand
TACCCCAGACAACAGCTCTGTCTGGTTGATGCCCTGTGGGCCAGCGAATGCGGTCCCACTTGCGACCCCAGCCATCAACCCAACTTTTTGGCCATGGGGGTGATGTCGCCGATTGTTGATTATCAGGTGGCCACCAAGTTCAGGGGGGAACAAATGGGCTGGCAACCGAATATGGAGGCAACCCGACGTATGCTCATTGATTTCGGTTACAGCGAGTCAGATCTTCCTGCAGGCGGAAAAATCGTGAAACCTTGATTCAAAAAATGCTTCAAAGGGAAACTTTTCATGAATAAGATCGAATATAAAACCAAGGGTTTTCAAATCACTCTGCTGGCAATGACCTTTCTGGCCTTTTCTCTGTTGCACGGCTGCGCTCCAGAGCATAAAAACGGAAATAAAAACCCTTTTCTCCACGGCCTCGGTTTGAAAAGCTTCGTGCATCACGGCCCCACGGAAATATACAACAGGGATAATATTTTCGACTATATCAATGGTGAGGCTGAAGCCTATCTGCCCCTTGGGTTTCGGCTCCTTTATATCGGGCGTTACAGAAAACCGGGGACGGATAAGATGATGCTTGTTGATGCCTATGATATGGGCGCTCCCAAAGGGGCCCGGGGAGTTTTTGATTTGTATTCTCGGAAGGGCGGTGTGAAGATCGAAGGGCTCGGCAGCGCAGGGTGGACGGATAATTCAATTATTCTCTTTTGTCGGGACAGATATTTTTTTAGGGTTTGGCCTGATTCAAATACAGAAACAGACGGGATCGCTGAGCTAAAAGATCTGCTTGAATTGAGCCGCAGCATAGACGGAAGGGTGGGGTAAGACAGCAGCGGCTATTCCTTTTTTGGCTTTCCTGGTGCAGGGCCTAAGATCTCGTCCGGGAGAAGCGTACATTCCCCCTTTTCATTTCGATAGGGAATGGATTTCAAAAATACCCCAATCTTCCCGGTTTCTCCGATTTGCCATAACCGGCCGGTGGCAGTATCAAGCATAAATTGATCTTTACCGGAATTGGATATCTGGCCAAAAACAAATCTGCCGTTTGTGGACGATAAAACCCTATCCTCCGATTGTCCTGTTTGTGACGAGCCAAAACCCAATGGCTGTGCAGAAACAGCCACGGCCCCAAACAACACCACGAGAAACAGCGGCGTCATAATACCGAATTTCATTTTTTGAACCATGTTTTTGCTTCCCTTCTTAGGTGCGTGTCCTGAACCTTTCAGGTTCGCATTCCGTCGCCTGTGCCCGTAAAATCATGAAGTATTATGTGGTCTTTTCCACAAGGAAGGACATGGAAACATTGCGGCGGCAGTATGCCATCCAATGGATTCATGACCCCTCTACAACCGGTCAAAACCCATCTCTTCAAACAATTGGCTTCAATCAAGAGTCAAACGTAGGCTTGCCCCCTTTGTCAAGCGCTATTTTGTCCAGTTCACCTCTCTCTGGAGCGCCTGCAACGTCAGATTCAGACATTTTTTCAGGGTATCCCCCACACCGGAGCCATTGAGGGCACTGGCCGGAAAGGAGGGGGTTTTGAGTTGTCCGTTCAATTCCTTTTCCATATTGTCAACAGACATCAAGGGTTCTCCTTGCCCTTCCAAATCCCGCTTATTATACTGGAAGACGAGGGGAATTTTGAAAATACTGATGTCATATACCTTCAGGTTCTGTTGAAGATCCTTTAAAGACAACATATTTTCTTTACGCTGAGACTGAAGTGAACTGGCAACAAAAACCAGTCCGTCTACCCCTCTTAGGACCATTTTTCTTGTGGAGCTGTATTGGACATGACCGGGAACCGTGTACAGATGAAGTCTGACATCACAACCTTTCATTTTTCCCAGTTGCATGGGGAGGAAATCGAAAAACAGGGTCCGATCACTCTGTGTGTCAATTGAAACCATTTCACCCGAAACATACTTGGTGAAAGCCTTGTGGATACGGATGAGGTTGGTTGTTTTCCCAGATAAGGAAGCACCGTAATAAACGATTTTGCAATCGATCTCTTTGGTTTTTGGATTGAAAGTAGCCATCAAATTTGACCCAAATCCGGACGCCAATTCTGCGAAGTTACTTTTGCGCAAGCCCTAAGCCTGCGTCACCCAGTTCTTATTTTTTAGTATTGTTGAATTTAAACCCTTTTTCTTTGAAAAGCCATAAACAAACATCCACTGCAACAGGGTCGTAAAATGTGTTTTTTTTCTTGGCAATCTCCTCTAATGCCTTGTCAATTCCAAGCGCCGCTCTGTAAGGCCGATGAGAAGACATGGCTTCCACCACATCCGAGACGGCTATAATCCTCGCTTCCACAATAATCGCTTCTCCCTTGAGCCCGTCCGGGTAGCCTGATCCATCCAGCCTCTCGTGATGTTGACGTACCGATTGTGCAATGGGCCATGGAAATTCGATCTCCTTCATTATGTCGTAGCCAACCACCGGATGAGTCTTGATTATCCCGAATTCATGATCTGTCAAACTTCCCGGTTTGCTGAGAATGTCCGCCGGGATTGATGTCTTCCCCACATCATGGATCGTTGCTGCCAGACTGATCCCGTTGACCTGCTTCTTGGAAAGACCCATCTCTCTTGAAATAGCCTCGGCCAGATCAGCTACTCGCCGCTGGTGTCCGGCAGTATAGGGGTCCCTCTTTTCCACGGTCAGCGCCATAGCCTGAATAACGCCGTCCATTGCCTTTTGCAGGGTTTTAAAACTTTTTTGGAGGTTTTTTTCGGTCCGCTTCCTGGCTGTAATATCACGGAAACTCCACACCCTCCCGACGCTTTTTCCGTCTATCTGTTCAGGCAATGAGTATCGCTCGAAGATCCTTCCATCTTTGAATTCCACAATGTCGTGGTCTTGGGCATCTGGATCATCGTACAGGTCCCCAATTTTTTTCAAGAAGGCCTCGCGGTCCTTTACCTGGGTCAGGATATGTCCTATCACGAGGTTATCGTCTTTCATGGCCATTACAGACTCTGGGATACCCAATATCTCCTTAAACCTTTGATTAAATCTTACAATCTTTCCTTCCCTGTCAACAACCGCAATTCCATCAGCAGTCGCTTCAAGCGTTGCACGGAGCATGGAAACTAACCTTTCGTTCTCTATTTCTGTTTGCTGTCGTTCGAGAGACTCCTTCTCTAATCCGTAGACCTTCTGCAAAAGCTCGTTATAGCTTGGTTTTTCGTCCATCAAAATATCCCGTGATTATGTGAAATAGCGAATGTGACCCACGTAAGAAAAATTCCCAAATAGTATAGCTATTGATGATAATAACATATCCTTTGGCTTAATCCCAGCATCTTTTTCTCTCATGACAAGGG
>JAUVRS010000309.1 GCA_030597505.1 Desulfobacteraceae bacterium | reverse complement strand
CCGATAAGAATTGCTGCCAGCGCTCCTGCCAGCTGGGCGAGGCCTATGCTTTTGGCTTGGGCCATCCGCTTTGAAATGTGTCTCGCCGTAACATGGCCGATTTCATGACTCATCACCGCTGCCAATTCATCCACCCTGTCCATGACCGCTATCAGACCGGAGAAGAAAAAGATGTGTCCCCCGGGGCCCGCAAATGCATTCAGGGCGTTCGCCTTAATGATATAGAAATGAAATGGGAAGGGTTTTGTCTCAACAAACAAAATAAGATATTGGCCCAGGTAGTTGATAAAGTCATTTGCAAAGGGGTCATCCAGCAGTTCAAATTGACTGCGTACCTGAGCCATAAACACTTGCCCCATGGCCCTTTCATCCTCTATTGAAAGGGCAAAGGCCTTGGTAGTAAAGGGACCGGGCGGGCAGAACAACAGAAACAGGGCTGTTGCCAGGGTCAATGTCACCTTTTGAATAAGGCCGCCGTATTTCTTCACGGTTTATGCGTCCCCGCTCTCCTGATTTTCGAGGCTGATCCTTGGCGCCTCAACCCATAGGCTCTCCAAGTCATAGAATTCCCTGGTGGGTTGATAAAAAAGATGGACGACAACGTCATCGTAATCCAATAGCACCCAGTGCCCTTCCTTTTCCCCTTCTGCGCCGTTATGCCTGAAGCCTGCCTCCCGCATCTTCTGCTGCACATGGCGGGAAATGGCCTGGACTTGTCTGGATGAGTTTCCACTGGCAATGACAAAATAGTCTGCAAACGAAGTAAGTTTTCCCATCTCCAGTAGTAGCGGATCAAGGGCCTTTCTTTCCATGATAAGTCTCAGACACAATTTTGCTTTATTGAGAGCCTGCATCATTGGTATACAATCCGTTTTTTATGATGTGATTTGCCACCGATTCGGGCACCAGAAACCGAATGGATTCCCCCATACTGACCATTTTCCTTATGCGTGTGGACGATATATCTATGGGGGTGGTCTCCATAAACATTATCTTGTTTCCTGATGGTGCAGAGAAAACATGGGATTGATCGGTTTTTCCCACACCCAGGTCATGGAGAAGGACCTCAAGGTTTTCAGGCTGAAACCCTGCCCTTTGAATGATGACAAAATGGGCATAGTCAAAGAGACGCCGGTAGTCCTTCCAGGTCTTGATTTCAAAAAAAGCGTCTGTCCCCAGTATAAAGAAAAGTTCACTTTTTGGGCTAAAGGCATAGCGGATCTCTTTTAGTGTTTCAATGGAATATGAAAGTCCGGCGCGTCTGTTTTCTAAATCCAGGGTTTCTAGTAAACCGGAGTCCCCCGCAGCCATCCGGGCCATGTCCAGCCTGTGTTGGAATGAGGCAAACGGTTCCCGACTTCTATGCGGCGGGTAAGCCGAAGGGATCAAATAGACCTTTTCGAGATTGAGGTTATGGCCTATTTCCTCTGCTGTTCTCAAGTGGCCCAGATGAATCGGGTCAAAGGTCCCGCCAAGGATACCCAGTCTCAAGATAGCCTTCCTAGTTTCTGATCTGTCCCTGTCCATAAACAATAAACTTTGTGGTTGTCAACTCTTCGAGACCCATTGGGCCAAAGGCATGTAGTTTGGAAGTATTGATCCCAATTTCTCCGCCAAGCCCCAACTGGTTTCCATCGTTAAATCGGGTAGAGGCATTGACGAGAACTACCGAGGAATCCACCTCTGCCAAAAATCGATTGGCCCGGTCGTAATCGTTTGTGATAATGGTCTCTGTATGGTTGGATCCATATTTTTCCATATGGTCAAGCGCCTCGTCCATGTCTGAGACAATCTTGACTGCCAGGATAAGGTCCAGAAATTCGTCAGGCCAGTCTGATTCTTCTGCCAGTGTCGCGCCTGAGACCAGTTCAACGGTTCTCAGGCACCCCCTGATCTCCACGCCGGCATCCTCAAAACGTCTTGCCAGGGGAGGAAGAAGGTCCCGGGCAACGGACATGTGCACCAACAAGGTCTCCATTGCATTACAGACCCCTGGCCTCTGTACCTTGGCATTAAAACATATATCTTCGGCCATCTGAAGATCCGCGAGTTCATCCACATAGATATGACAAACCCCTTTGTAGTGTTTCAATACTGGGATTCGAGAATGAGATGCCACAAAACGAATCAAACCCTCTCCACCTCTCGGTATAATAACGTCCACGTGATCATCCAGGCCGATCAGGGTCTTTACCGCCTCCCTGTCGGTGGTTGGTATGACTTGGATGGCCTTTGGCGGCAGATCCGTTTCGATAAGCGATTCTGTCAGAATTTTTCCGAGGACAACATTAGATCGGATTGCCTCAGATCCGCCTTTAAGGATTACGGCGTTGCCCGATTTGAGGCACAAACTGGCAGCATCGATCGTGACGTTGGGACGAGACTCATAAATAAATCCGATAACCCCGAGGGGTATCCTGACACGTCCTACAAGAAGACCGTTTGGCCGTTTCCACATGCCGGTAACCCGGCCCACCGGATCTGGTAACCCGGCAACCTCTTTAAGACCTCCCGCCATTTCTCTTATGGTTTTTTCATCCAGCCTAAGGCGATCGATCATGGCGGGGGTTAGCCCCGCCTTTATTCCTCCGGCGAGGTCCTCTTTATTCTCGTGAATTATCTCCCGCTCTCTTTCCATGAGTTTTTTAGCCATCAATTCAAGGGCAGCGTCTTTTTTTTCGCTATTGAGCCTTCTCAACCCCCTTGAGGCCTCTCTTGCCTGCCGGGCCATCTCCTCAATCATTTCTACGGATGACATGTCTCTTCCCACTCGGTCAGTTGTTCTGTCAGGACGAGGTTATCTCGGTGTATTACCTCGTCATCATGTTTGAAGCCCAATCGCGACTGTATTTCGGTGCTCTTTGCACCCAAGATTTTTTTTATATCCCCGGAATGGTAATTGACCATCCCTACAGCGATCTCTTCACCCGCCTCATTTGTTAGTAGCACAGAATTGCCGATACTGAATCTTCCTTCCACATCCATAATCCCTGACGGCAGTAGACTCTTACCCTGGTTCAGAATTGCCTTTTCTGCGCCACGGTCAATAACCATTTTCCCTTTGCGTGATTTGGTGAAGGCTATCCAGTGTTTTCGGCTACAAAGAGGCACTTCGCGGGGCAGAAACAAGGTCCCTTCTTTTTTGCCTGAAAATATCCGGGTCAGGATACCGGGCTTTAGGCCATTGGCGATTATGGTGGGGACGCCTCGGAGAGCCATGTTCTGGGCGGCCTTCAGCTTGGTTGCCATCCCTCCTGTACCCAAGAACCCGGGTATGGTGCTGGCAGACCTTGCCAGTTTCCGGTCCACTTTTTCCACCACATCAAGGAGGATGGCATCTGCGTGGGTTCGGGGATCTTTGTCGAAAAGCCCATCAATATTGGTCAGGTTT
>JAUVRS010000146.1 GCA_030597505.1 Desulfobacteraceae bacterium | reverse complement strand
TCAGCTATGCTGATGGTCCCAGCTTTGTTTTGGCGGGTAAGTGAGAGGATGTTTTTCACCGCGCCTGCCCCGTAGCTCCGGGAGATGGTACTGGGGTCTCTGCGGTGAGAATTGTTTTGTCAAAGACCCTGTCAGGGTCGCCATTCAAGCCACCTTTTTAGGGGTGGTGGTTGACTAAAGTGAGGATGAAAGGAGGTGAGATGTATGCCGTCTGTGCGGATAACAAGCTTTCCCCAACCAAAGGAAGTTCGGTCTGAAACCGCTGAAGGGACCACCGAGGTCATTCACAAAGCGACCGAAATTCCCAAAGAGAATATTTGGGTAGTGTTTGAGCCTATGCCCCAGGACAGTTGGGCAGCAGGTGGAACGCTGATCTCTGAAATGGACTGAGACCAGGAATTTGATGTTTTTTGTGGTATGGGCGACCCCTTTCCCGGTGGCAAACTCCCGGAGAAATCAGGTCTAAGCGGCTTGATTTGTTCCTTGATCTACCCAAAGGGGAGTATTGCCTCATCTGTCCTTTATGGGGAAGGGGATCGCTTTTGCCTTATGATCGATCAAATCCTTAATGGTCAACCCGGTGGCTTTGGCCCCCTGCGTGAGAATAGACTCTTTAAATCCGAAATGAAGCCCCTTTTCCTCTGCTTCAATTAGCAATTCCATGACCAATCCAGCGGTCTCTGCCACAACGTTCTCACAGAATTCCCTGCAGTTCCTCGTCCCGTAAATATGGTTTTTTGTCAGATCGCGGCATTCAATTGTCCCGAATCTTTTCTGAAATCGGTGGGGTAGCTGGTTGTAAAGCGCATAGGTTTTCCAGAGGTGTCTCCGGTGGTTTTCAAGGGATTTCTCATGGGAGTCTCCTCGTCCGTAACAGAGTGCCAGAGCCGCCATACCTCCGAGCATTGCGCCGCAGTTTGCACCACTGATCCCGACACCGCCGCCAAACGGTGTCATCAAAAGGGATACTTCCCGGGGGAAATCATTTTCCACAATTTCCTGAATAGCCCCAAAGACGGCTTCGGCACAATTCGCCTGCTTGTCCATAAAGATGCCATCAGCCATGGTTTTAGCCTTCTCGATCAAAATCTCAGATTTCATTTTCTTGTCAGCCCTTTCCGTGGAGGTTTCATTTGGTGTCCATCATTTCCTCCTCAAGATGACAGCAATAATCCATGCAGGCCTTTTACTCAACCTCATTTTTTGGGTTTTATTCCGTGATCTTCAAACAAGGGGATAACAGGCATATTTTTCGGCCAAATATAGACGTCGCATGTTCTTTCTCGGGGAACTTATTCTTGACAATTAATATCGCGTGGATAAGAATCACGCTTCAAATAGAGAAGAATGGGCAGAACGAAAAACAAATTTTCTATTCAACCGGAGGGGAGTTACAATGATTGAGAGAATTGGTTTTGTTGGCCTTGGTCTTATGGGTACACCCATGTCCAAGAATCTCATGGATGCTGGGTATAAACTGACGGTTCATGATGTAGACCGCGAAGCAGTTCAGAACTTGGTGGCACTCGGCGCCACGGAGGCTGCTTCACCCAAGGAGGCATCAATCTCCGCCGAACTGGTTATCACCATGGTGCCAAACGATCAGATTGTCAAAGAAGTGGTCACCGGGAAGGATGGCTGCATCGAAGGCATGAGTCAAGGGGTGATCCTGGTTGATATGAGCACTATTTCCCCTATCACTGCCAAAGAAATCGCTGAGAAACTGGAAGAAACCGGTATGGAAATGCTTGATGCGCCCGTGAGTGGTGGCGATGTGGGGGCCATTGAAGGAACCCTGTCCATCATGGTGGGCGGAAAACAGGAAGTCTTTGAACGGGTCCTGCCGGTTTTTGAGAAAATGGGTAAAAACGTCAGTCACATTGGTGACCATGGAGCAGGACAGGTGGCCAAGGCCTCAAACCAGATCATTGTGGCCTTGACCATTGAGGCGGTTGCCGAGGCCTTGATTTTTGCCAAAAAGTCCGGGGTTGATCCCGAAAAGGTGCGAAACGCCTTGCTGGGAGGATTTGCCCAAAGTCGTATCCTGGAACTGCATGGCCGGAGGATGCTGGACCGGAATTTTGAACCGGGTGGCAGGGCGAGTTTACACAAGAAGGATACGGAAATCGCAATGTCCATGGCCAAAGAACTCGGGATGTATTTGCCCGGGACTGCCCTGATGTCTCATTTGTGGAATTCGCTTGCTGCCCATGGCGGGCTTGACCTGGACCACTCCGCAGTGCTGAAAGTGCTTGAGTCCATGTCAAAGACAGAGGTAAAATCCGGATAAATTTCGGAGCGAAATCGAAAGGAAACCAGTGAATGCCGAGTATTGAAAAGTATCTCCCAGGAACCAAACATCTTCTGATGGGTAATGATGCCATAGCAAGGGGGGCCCTGGAAGCGGGCGCTCAATTTGCCGCCGGATATCCCGGGACCCCATCTTCTGAGATTATCCAGACACTTTCGCAGGCAGCCAAGGCCTTAAATCTCCATGTGGAATGGTCTACCAATGAAAAGGCCGCCGTGGAGGGGGCTGCTGCTGCTGCATTTGCAGGACTGCGTAGCCTGGCCGTAATGAAAAACGCGGGTCTGAGTGTGGCATTGGATTTTTTGACCCATCTCAGTTATACGGGTCTTGGTGACCGGGGGGGAGCCATGGTCGCCGTGGTATGTGATGATCCCAACGCACATTCGAGCGGTGATGAAACTGATTCCCGGTGGCTGGGAAAATTCGCCTCTGCTCCTGTGTTGGAACCAAGCAGCGTACAGGAAGCAAAGGTGATGACAAAATGGGCGTTTGAACTTTCCGAAGAATTTGAGTGCTTTGTGTTTTTGAGAGGCTACACACGCCTTTGTCACGCGAGCAGCACCATTGAAATGGACGATCTGCCAGGGTCGCCCAGAAAAGCCAAGTCGGACGCCTCCAAGACCATTTCTCCTTACCTGGCATGGCCAAAGCACGCCGCTGTTCTTGAAAATCTGGAAAAAATAAGGGAGCAATTTGAGGCCTCCATGTTCAACGGGTATACCGGTCCTGAAGAACCCGAGCTGCTTATTGTATGCGGGGGAAGTGGGTTTTCCTGTTCAACTGAAGCCATTGACATCCTGGGTTTGCAGGACCGGGTTGGCATATTGAGGCTGGGGACCCTGTGGCCATTTCCAGCTAAACTGGTCAGGGAGTGGCTGGCCAAATCGGAAAAGATACTCGTGGTGGAGGAAGTAGACCCATTTCTGGAAATCCATGTCAAGGAAACAATCGCTGACGCACATATGGAGAGCAGGAAGGTTTACGGAAAAGGATCGGGACACCTACCCGAATAAGGAGAGATAACCCCTATCCGGGTATTAACCGCCTTGGGGAAGATCTTTGATGTAGACCACGAGGTGAGGGATGCCGGCTATGAAAAGATGCTGGCAGAAGCCTCAGACCGGCTTCTTATCAGCAGAGGTCTGACCTGGTGCCCGGGTTGTCCGCACAGGGCAAGCTTCTGGGCGTTGGAAAAGGCCATTAAGGCGGACGGAAGAGATGCGTATGTCACAGGTGATATCGGATGCTCTACCCTGGATGTCTTTCCCGAGGGTAAAAGACAGATAAATCTGCTTCATGCTATGGGGTCAGGCACCGGACTGGCAGCGGGTTTTGGTCAACTGGAAGCATTTGGCTATCAACAGCCCGTGATCGCCATCTGTGGTGATTCCACTTTTTTCCACGCCGTCATCCCCGCCCTGATCAATGCTGTCTACAATGAATCCAATATGATTCAGATCATCCTGGATAACGCTGCCACTGCCATGACGGGATTTCAGTCCCACCCGGGCACAGGATTTAATGCCGTTGGCGATCCGGCCAAGAGGATTGACATTGAAACGCTTTGCCGTTCACTGGGGTGTGAAGTCGTGGTTAGCGACCCCTTTGATATAAGGGGGACTGTCAAGGCAATTCGCAGTCTCCTGAAGATGGAAGAAGGTGTCCGCATACTCATTTTGCGAAGGGCCTGTGAAATCGTCAGAGCGAAAACAGAAAAGGTGAGACCTTACGCCATCCGTATTGAAGCGGAGAAATGCAAAGGGGAAGAATGTGGCATCTGTTCCAGTGAACTCAGGTGCCCTGCCTTGTTTCAAGATACAGAGGCGGGAATTGCAAGCGTCAAAGAGGATATGTGTTCAGGGTGTGGTGTCTGTACGGACATTTGCCCCTTTAATGCCATTATAAGAGAGGAAACTGCATAATGACATCTCAGCGAGACCCTATAAACCTCATTATTTCGGGAGTTGGTGGGCAGGGCAATATATTGATTTCCAGAATGATTGGGAGAATTTTATCCAATAAAGGCTTTTTCTTAACCATAGGAGAGACGTTTGGTGCTGCACAAAGGGGCGGTGGTGTATTTAGCAGCCTACGGATATCCGAGGTGAAATATCATGGACCTCTTGTGCCCGATGGTCAGGGCCATGTCATCCTGGGTCTGGAACCCTTGGAAACGCTGAGGATATTACAATCCTATGGAAACCCTGATGTTGTGACGGTCACTAATTTTCAACCCGTTTATCCTGTTGGTGTGTTGGCCAAGAGGCTGACCTACCCGGATCTGGAAGAACTTAAAGGGGCAATTGAGCGGCTTTCCCGGTCATCCAGGTTTCTGAAGGCAACGGATATGGCAATGGATCTGGGGGCCCCCATTGTGGCCAACATCATCATGTTGGGGGCACTGCTCGGGACAAATAAGATTCCGATAAATATCGACGAGGCTGAAAAAGAGATAAAGGACTCTTTTCCCGCTTCCAAAGTGGAACTCAATTTGACCGCGTTGAAGATGGGCCTCAACGGGATTTAGAGAGGTTACGTTATGAAGGGAAAAATGTTTGACCTTGAGGGGAAGACCGCAATCGTTACGGGGGCCGGCAGGGGGATTGGTAAGGCCATTGCGCTGGGTCTTGCCGAGGCGGGAGCCGATGTGGGGTTGATATCGAGGACCTTATCCGAACTGGAGGCGGTGGCCGAGCAGATCGAATCATTGGGACGGAGGGCCGGTGCCGTGGCAGCGGACATTACTGAGACGGATCGGATTGAGCCTTTGGTGGAGGAATTAAGGGAGAAGTTGGGTGGCGTTGATATCCTTGTCAACAACGCCGGGATGAACATACCCCAGGAAGCCTTAGATGTGACTGTCGAGGCATGGGATCAGGTTATGGATATTAATCTGAAGGCAAGTTTTTTTCTTGCCCAGGCAGTTGGAAGGGCAATGATTGCTCAAGGACGAGGGGGAAGGATCATCAATATCAGTTCTCAGACAGGTTCTGTGGCCTTGATAAAGCGTTCAGCGTACTGCGCCAGCAAGGCAGGGCTTGACATGGTGACCAAGGTCCTGGCGTTGGAATGGGCCACCCACGGAATACTGGTAAACGGTGTGGCACCAACGTTTATCGAGACAGAGCTTTCAAAAGGCTTTTTGGCTGATCCCCAGTTTCGTGAATATGCTTTGGCGAAAAACCTGCTAAAAAAACTTGGTACGCCCGAAGATGTTGTGGGGGCGGTGATTTATCTGGCCGCACCTGCAAGTTCTCTCGTCACCGGGCACGTGCTTATGGTGGATGCGGGATGGACTGCACACTAAATTCTGTAACTACTCAGGTTCAGGGATTCCCCGCCCAGCGGGATCTTCGACAAAGGTTCAACGTTCAGGGTTAAGGACAGGGACGGCATTGAAGACCCGAAGTGCTCGTTAAAAATGCTCATTTCCCCAAATAATTGCCAATTTGGCTCCAAATTTTGGATTAGGGCTTATGCAAAAATATGGAAATTCAAAAAATGAAATTAACAGGAGGATGAAACATGAAGATTAAAGGAAAAGTCATTGATCTGAGCCAGGAAATCTACACGGGTATGCCCGTCTATCCGGGTCATGCCAAGACGGTGATCTGGGAACACATGTCGCATGATGAATCCAGACGTATCATAGGGACCGGGTTTTCCTACCAAGCCAGCGGCATTATGATGTGCGACCACGGGCCAACCCACATCGATTCGATCAGTCATCTGTCCACTGATCCGGATGCGCCCTCCGTGGACGAAATTCCGTTGGAACACTGCATCACATCGGCCATATGCGTCGATGTAAGCGACGTTCCCATTCAGACACAATTTGGACCCGACAAGATCGAGGCAGAGCTCAAACGCTGGAATCTGGATATCCAAAAAGGGGACACGATTCTATTTTACACCGGCCATTTTGACAACTATTATGGAAAGCCGGAATACGCCTCACATCAGCCGGGTCTGACCAAGGAGGCCACCGACTACATCATCGATAAGGGTGTGATTAACTTTGGCGTGGACAATACGAGCCCGGACATGTTTCTGGACAAGACCTACCCGTGTCACACCGTCTGCAGTGAACGACGTGTAACGCATATGGAGAACCTCTGCAACCTGGACAAACTGGTTGGTAAGCGATTTACCTTTATTGCCCTGCCACTTAGGATTCGAAAGGGTACGGGGTCTCCTTTACGGGCCATTGCGATCCTGTCTGAAGGTGAGCCGGTGGATTGGGACCTCAATTCCTAAGTTATAAGAAATTCGGTTTTTATTTCAGGGGCGGTTGTCTGACCGCCCCTGAACTTTTCTGCTCCTTCTGGAACCGACGTCGTTACTGCCTTCTGAGGAAGACGCAAAACAGTTTCCATTTCAGTCAGATCTTTTGTCGATAAATGGTGGGAGTTCTTCCTCCGTTTTTCCTTTGAACATGCAGTGGTTGGTTTCTCTT
>JAUVRS010000032.1 GCA_030597505.1 Desulfobacteraceae bacterium | reverse complement strand
TTTTCCAGAACTTGCCAGCATTGAAGCGTACACATGCCGTAAATCGTGTAACGGGCGGAAGCCTGCCGGTAGTTCCGATGCCTTTGCAATCCGTTTAAAGCTCTTTTTGCAACCGGTTAGATGACTCCCTTTTTTCCTCCCAGGGAAGATGAACGGGTTTTCATTGTTTCGATATATATTACTGAAGATATCTCTGGTGGAGTCATTCAACGGGATCTTCTGATCTGGTCCACCTTTCGGGTCCTGCAAGGTGATAAAACCACGGATTTCACCAACACCTAATAAGCTGTCCAAGAATGACTTTTTTTCCAATCTCTGAATCTGGCCAAACCAAAATGGGGTTTGATGTCAGTTATGTTGTGTGGTAATCTGGGTCCTCCGGGCCCGAATTTTTAATGCCCATGACATACGGGAGATTTTCTGATGACCAAAAAGCCGACCTATAAAGAACTGGAAAAAAGGGTTGAGGAATTAGAGAAAAAAGCCGAGATGCATAAACAGATTGAAGAAACGCTGTTGGAGGATCAAAGCCGCTATCGCGCCTTTTTCGAGCAAGGACCGAACGGCGTTGTGATCCTGGATCCGGAAACGGCCCGGCCTGTCGAGTTTAATGATCAGGCCTGTCGGCAGCTAGAGTATTCGCGCGAGGAATTTGCTCTATTGCGGTTGTCCGATATCGAAGCCAAAGAAACAGCCAAAGAAACGCAGGTTCACATTAAAAAAGTATTGAGCGAAGGGTACGATGATTTTGAAACCATTCATCGCACCAAGCAGGGCGAAATCAGACATGTTCATGTAACGGCACAGGTGATTGAGGTCACGGGGGTCCCTGTTTATCACTGCATCTGGCGGGATATCACCAAGGCAAAAAAAACTGAAGAAGCCTTGAGGGAGAGCAAAACCAATTTGGACAAGGCCCAGGAGATCGCCCATATGGGACATTGGGTTCGAGATTTGGATCAATGGGGTGCCCAATGGTCTGATGGAATGTATCGTATCTATGGTCTTAGGCCGGGGGATCCAGAACAAATTTCCTTTGAATTCTCCCTATCCCTAGTTCACCCGAATGACAGAGAACGCATCAGATCCGTGTTCATAGAAGCCACAGAAATGAAACACTCTTTTGACTGCGAATTTCGAACCATACCAATAAAGGGGTTAGAGAAAATTATCCGGCTCCGTGGTGAGGTAGAATGTGATGAAACGGGTGAAGCTATTCGCAGATTTGGCGTTAATCAGGACATCACGGAACAGAAACTAGCTGAGGACGCTCTTCGTAAATCTAACTCAAATTTACTTTCCCTTCTAGAAAACACAAGTGATTATATTCTTTTAAGTGACAGAAATGGCTCTCCAGTGATGTTCAATTCTGCTTATGCAAAGATTGTGAAAGAGGCCCTTGGCATAGATATGAAACCAGGTCTGAAACCCCATGAGTTATTACCAGATAAAGAGGCAGCGGCCTTCTGGGATGACCAACATCGTCGAGTATTGGGTGGCGAAAAATTCCGTGCAGAATATACCCATGAATTTGATGAAAAAGACGTGCGACATCTTGAAATATCCTTTCATCCAATTATAGAAAAAGGGAAAGTGACAGGTTTTTCAGAGGTGACAAGAGATATTACAGAGCGCAGACAAGTAGAGGAGGCACTAAAAGAAACTCACCAAGAATTGGAGAAACGGGTTGAGGAACGCACTGCGGATTTGGCAAGTGTGAATAAACGACTAACGAAAGAGATAGAAGAGCACAGGCGGACAGAGATTGCCCTGCGGGCCAGTGAAGAAAAGTTCTTAAAGCTCTTTCAGGCAAGCCCCGCGTATATAAGCCTCGCCGTCCTTGACGAAGGACGTTTCCTGGCAGTAAACCACGCATTTGAAAAAATTACGGGCTACAAACAGAGCGAGGTAATAGACCGTACCGTCTATGAACTCGGGTTGTGGGCCGATCCGAATGATAGGGAAAAATTTGTAAAACTAATCAAAAAAAACCACCAGCTGCCCCCACAAAGAGTAACGCTCATAAAAAAAGACGGCAAGGTCATCGAAGGCCTCTGGGCAATCGAGAGAATCGAGATTGACGGAAAAGACTGCATTATCAGCGTCTTTGACGACATTACGCAGCTTATGAGAACCAGGAAGGAACTCAGACAGAGCGAAGAAAGATTTTCAAAGTTATTTCAGGCAAACCCCATTCCCAGTTCGGTCACAACTTTAGAGGATGGACGCTTTCTGGAGATTAACGACGCCTTTATCAAGGACACCGGTTACCAGGCCGAAGATGTACTAGGGCGTACCGTCGCTGAGGTGGGTTTGTGGGCAAACCTTGATGAAAGGATGGCGTTTGTAAAGCTTATCAAAGAAAAAGGCCGGTTTCGAGACCAGAAAGTGCGATTCCTGAAAAAAAACGGTGAACCTTTTATTCTACTCTGGTCAGCGGAAAAGGTCGAAATAGATGGCAGAGAATGTTTGATAAATGCTAATGTTGATATCACAGATATTGAAAAAGCCGGGAAGGCCCTCAGGGAAAGCGAGGAAAAACACCGGCTTTTATTGGGAGCAATGAATGAAGGCTTTCATATCCTGGACGCAAATACCCGGACCGTTTATGCAAACAATAAAATGTGCGAGATACTGGGCTATGATTATGACGAGATTATCGGCCGTCCTGCATTCGACTTTCTTGATAATACAAACAGAGAGGCATTTGAGAAACAGTTTAAAAAGAGAAAAAGGGGGAAGTCCAGCTCTTACGAGCTGACATTTATAAAAAAGGATGGAACCAGTACCCCGACAATTTTGTCCGGCAGACCAACCTTTGCCCCTGATGGCCAATTCACCGGCTCCTTTGCAGTCATAACCGATATTTCCAACCTCAAGCAGACCCAAGCGGCCCTTCAAAAGGCCCATGATGAATTGGAGCTGCGGGTGAAAGAACGGACTGCCCAATTGGCAAAAACCGTCGAGTTGCTCAAACAAGAGGTAAAGGAGCGAAAACGGGCCGAAACACAAATAACCGCCTCGCTAAATGAAAAAGAAGTGCTTTTGAGAGAGATTCACCACCGGGTCAGGAACAATCTTCAGATCGTTTCCAGCCTTCTTGAACTGGCAAGAACGCGGACCCATAACAAAGAGGCAATTGATCTGCTCCTGGAGTCTCATGCCAGGATCCATACCATGGCCCTGATCCACTCTCAGCTTTATCAAACCGATCGGTTTGACAAAATACATATGCAAAAGCACATCCAGCAATTAATCACTCATCTCTCCCATCTATATGATATCGATAAACGTATCACCCCTGTCGTCAGGACTGCTGAGATTCACCTTTCGCTCACCCAGGCCATCCCGTGTGCCCTTGTGCTCAATGAGGTGATATCCAACATCTTTAAACATGCCTATAAAAAAGGGGAGGCGGGGACGTTTGAGGTCACCATGGAGCAGACTCGTGACAAAAAGATTTCCGTAAAGATCAAAGATCACGGCGGAGGGGTCCCTCAGGAAATTGATGTCTTTGAAACAGGATCTCTTGGGTTAAAACTGACCCGGAGTCTGGTCATCGACCAACTTAAAGGAGAGATGCAAGTCAATCGAAATAATGGAACAGAGGTGTTGATAGAATTCCCCAGGCTAAAAGAAGGCGTTTAGGGCTCGCGCAAGTCCTTAGATTTTCCCGTAAAACAGGATGATTCCAGCTTTGCTATATGGATCTTTTCAACACGGGAATGAGTTCCAATGAGCAATGTGCCGATAGTAACGATTTATAAACATTGGCTCTATCCGAAAAACGGCGAAGTATCTGTGGGCGACATGGATTACGGCGTCAAATATGATAAGTCAAAATGGACAATCAAAAGCTCTTTGAACAACAGGTTTTGAAAAACGCCACATCCAGACCCATCTCCCGGGCCTTTTCCACGGCGGCTTCTGCGGGCATGGCGATCCTGTTTATACCCGCCTCAAGGGCAAGAAGATCTGTCTTTGCCCGGTGCTGACCCGCGGGCCGGGCACAGCTGAGGGCGATGGGTACATGGGGAATCCTGAGTCTTGCAGCACCAAGAAAGCGGCCCACGGTTTCGGGGTCAGGCGGTCGGACCCCTTCCATGGGTGTTTCCCGTATCGGATCGAGCACCACGACGACCAGGGTGGAAATGGGATATCTGGCCACCATATCCAGGGCATGCATTTCCCCATGGATTTCACCATACTGCAAACCGATCACGATGTGGGGGATCAACGGAATTCCCGTTCCACCCAAAAGGGCCAAAGATGATTCCATGGCCTTCAAGCCGTCACGCAAATGATATACCTCGTCCATGGTCTTCTCTGACCCAACAACATCCATCAGCAGTTCATCAATGCCCGATTCTTTTAAGGCCAGTGCCGTCTCGGGATCCACAACCCCTGTGTGGACCGATATTTTAAGACGGGTATTTTTTTTGATCCATTGGATGGCTTTGGAGAATTTCTTCCAGGGAAGGGTACCGCGCGTGTCTGACCCACCGCTTAGGAGCACTCCCAGATTGCCCTCATCATCCAGTCGCCGGCATATTTCTTTCAGGGTATCCGGTTCCGTGGCAGGTATCATGCCTTCCAGAACCTTTCGATAACAGTGATCGCACTTTAGTGCGCAACTCGTGCCTGTAAGAGAAATGGAGGGATATTTTCCCCTCTCCCCCATATAGACCATGTGGCCGGGTATAAAGTACTGGATCTGTTTTCCATGGATTTCCCACGAAAGACGCCTGGATTTATCCAGGAGTTCTTTCAAATCCCAGGACTTCACCTCTTCCCATGAGTGGGATGTTTCAGGTGTCATGGTAATACTCCCTGCATGCTACCCAGCATTTACGCAAAAGCGCTGTCCGATCTTCCCCATTCCATCCCTTCTCAAGCGTCACCCGTTTTTTGGCCGCCTTGTCCAACGCGGCCCCAAACACACGCCGCCATTGGCTTACATAATCCTCAAAGGCCTTTGTATCACCTCCGGCACTGGCTGCTGCCGCCCTCCCCGCCATAGCCCCGCAGATGACCGCCTGGGGAATTCCGCCACCCGTGATAGGGTGGGTGTGCCCGGCGGCGTCACCCACCAGGATGACCCGTTCACTTTTGTCTGTTGAGGGAAGGGGCCCGCCTGCGGGGATGTACCCCGTGGTTCCATCGGTTACCCTGCCGATTCTATCCCCAAGCCTATTTTTAAGGGTCTTGAGCGCCTGTTTGGCGTGTCTGATCGATGTCATCTGGACCCCGACCCCCACGTTGGCCAACCGCCCTTTTGGAAAAAACCAGCCGTATCCGCCGGGGTATTCTTTGCCCAGATAGACTTCCGTATCATAAACGGGTTCTTTTAATTCAACCGTATGCTGAATGGCCCACAAGAATCGTTTATTTTTCTGCCCTATCCAAGAGCCCACACGAGAGTGCGGACCATCTGCCCCGATAATAACTTTTGCCCTGACATCACCATCACCGGAAGGCCCCTTGACTCTGATCCGATCCCCATCTCTCGAAACGGCCCGGGTCCCCGTGAGGATCTCTGCACCGGAATTCTCCGCCGCCCCGGCCAGCGCTCGGTCAAACTCTGCCCGGTCAAGTATAAACCCCGGGGCCATTTTTTTGATTTCCTCACCCCCCGGCAAAAAGCTTATCATGCCCTCGATCTTCTGAACAATTGCCTTGGACGGAATTTTCACGGTTTGGGACAGGAGACGGGGGATATATTCAGCGCACCGGACCGGTTCCCCGATTCGTGGCCGTCGTTCTATCACCAGCACATCCGATCCGGCCTCGGCTGCAGTTCGGGCCGCAGAAGTCCCAGCCGGCCCAGCCCCCACAATCAATACGTCAACCGATCTGCAATCTCTCACCGTGTGCTGCCTATGACCTTTTCAAGGACATTGAGATTGAGTTGTGTCTCGCCCTTAAATCTCCCTTCTTTTGCATCCCGCTCCTGATCCAATTCATAACAGCTGGTATTTTCTATATCTATCAACAACCCAGCCATCCCGGCCTTTTCAAAATCCTCGCGATGTTTGACAAAAAAGGGATCGCAACAGCACCCCAGATAGCCCTTAACACCCCGCGCCTTCATTTCGGCCAGCGTGGTTTTCAGATCCTCAAAATCAACGATGGTAATGGGCTCCATGTTGTGGTTGCGCGCCAGTTCATAGGCGACCCCCACGGTGCACCCCCCGCAAGAAATACAATCCTTGTCATAGCGGAATTCGCAGCTGGCCAACTTTGCACAATAGGGAAGAAGAACCACACTGGCCTCGGGCATTTTTTCAATGGCATCGTTGACCATGTGGATATAGTTTGCCTCCTTTATGGTCAATCCCAGGTTTGTCAGATCACGTTTCCGGAGGGCGTCGGAGATGACTCGAATAAAGTCATCGGGCGTGACACCGGGCATTACAGGTTTGGACGTTTCAAAAAATGACCTTACTGTCTCATCTATTTTGCTGCATTTGCAGTTTTTCAGCCTGGCCTCCAGATCCAGAATGGCCCGTTTGGGATACGAAAAAAAATCACCGGTTATCAAGGCCATCTTTATGAGGTCACGTACATCGTCTACCTGGAGTGAAAGACGTATCACCCCACCGGGAGCCTTGTGGACCGAATAGAGGTGTCGGTCATCTCTGGGTGAACGACGTATTTTCCGAACCCAACTGTCTAAACTGAATTTCTCCAGGTGATCACAAAAGTAATCGTTTTCCCACTGGGTCAGGTCTTTGGATTCAAACCCCACTCCAAATGTCTCTCCAAAGCCTTTTAGGATGGCATCCTTGACCACTCTCATCGGAGGAACCTCCCCAAGTTCCCATTTGAGGCAGGTCATCCTCTCTTTGAGAGAATCGATCTCTTTGTCCTTTAGTTTTTCCGTTGGGACCCGAAGGGCGCGGAGCATTGTCTGGATATCCATATCTATCAACAGGGTGCCCTGAAACAAAAAGGTTTCGTGGGCCTCGGTACCCCCTGTTCCGGAGATTTTTCGGCCCTTGACTTCGATATCGTTTACCGGTCTAAAAGATGCTTGAATACCAAGGGAGCGGAGACCGGCAATGGCGGCATTACACAATGTACGATAGAGCCCCAATACATCGCGTGAGGCCACATCTTTTCCCGCAATGAGCTCCCACCCAAGGGTATCCTCTCCAAAATAGATTGCCCCTCCCCCTGTTATGCGGCGATTGACAAGGATCCCTTTCCGGGCGCAGTAGTCCTCCCGGATCTCCTGCTCTACGCTTTGATGAAAGCCCACAAGACAACAATGTGGCTTAAACTGCAGGAAACGAAAGGTATTGGGGACAAGCCCCTTTGCGCGTGCCTCAAGTATCGTCTCATCCAGACACATGTTTTCCGCTGCAGTTCTCTTGCCCGTATCCAGCAAGCGCCAATTCTGCATATTGTCACTCATTACGAAATGGTTATCCCAATCTGGTTCCGGATTGTTTTTGTGTCCTGTGGGTTTGGCGGGAACGGATAGTTCCGGAGAAGGCCTTTCATGGCCTGGGTAGGGGTCTCATTTGCATAGGGTCGGTTGCAGCCGGAACAACCGGTGGTCATAAAGGCTGCACCTTTCTGTACGATGTCCTGTAACTTGTCACTGGGCAAACCAAAATCAACCAATCTTCCCGCATCAAAACGCATTCCTTCAAATCGCACTTCTTTATTGTCTATGATATGTCTGGCCAACTGAACTCTTCGATACTGATCCATGGGAGGCTGTGGAAAATTCTCCATGGCCGAGCCCTTTTCAGGAAAAAAGGAGAACAGATGCACCCGGGCCCCCATGTCGTAACATTCCTGGATAAAACCTACAGCCTCTTTCTCTGTCTCCCCCAGGCCGACGATGAGGTGCACCCCTACCCCGCTATGTCCGTTTCCAAAAACCGAAACGGCCTCCCTGATCCCGTTTATATAGCGATCCCATTTATGAGGACCCCTGACTCCCTTACCACGCAGTTTCTCAAAGAGATCGGGTGTGGCCGCATCAACTGCAACCGTTGTATTTTCCGCCCCCGCAGCCTTTATCATTTCAAGATCGCTTTTTTTAAATAAACTGGGGGTGATCAGTGTGGAGACACTTAGCCCCGTGCCTGCTTTGACCGCCTTCACCATCGCCACAAGGTCTTTTGGGGCCCCGGATGAATTAAGGGCGGAAATGCACACCCGCTGAACAAAGGGGTCTTTTTCTGCAGCCGTCTTTGTTGCCTCAATAACCTCTTTGAGGGGATAGGACGGCCATTCAACACGAATAAGGCTTTTGCAATCAGCACCGACGGATACCCCGGAGGCCTGGCCGCAATACTGGCAGTTGGCCCTGCAGCCATGGTCATACTCCATAAGGAGATTGATACACCCAAGCCGGGCATTTCTATAAAATTTGCCCGGTTTTAGCCCCAGGGTCATGGCTGCTGCAATACTCAATCTAACTGTTTCAGGTGATGCCATATCACTGCTCTTCACATGTCTTTATATAATCAAGATATTCCGCGGGAGACATCAACCCCTGTAAATCCGTCTCACTTTGCATCTCCACCTTTATAAACCACCCCTGTGTAAACGGGGCCTTGTTGACCAATTCAGGGTTTTTGACTACATCATCATTTGTTTCAATTACCCTGCCTTTTATGGGTGAATACAGTCTATCTACCCACTTGCTGGTCTCTATGGTACCAAAATCATCGTCAATTTCCGTTGCCATTCCTTTTGGAGGCAATTCGACATAGTTCACATCCCCTGCATTTTTCTGGATGTAGTCGGTCCAACCAAGGGTACAAAGCTTGTCTTGAATTCTTATCCACAGGTGTTTTTGTGTATAATTCAAATCCTCGGGAATATCCACTTCTCCAAATCGCATCTATTTTAACCTCTCCCTAATACACCGCCAATACACCCCAAATACACATGGGTTGCATTTTTTGCGATGGGTCAAAAAACCGGTAATGCTACTGTATTTACCACCAGCATATGACCTTTTCATTTTCAAACACGAGTCTTACGAGTTCATCGTAATCCACCTCGCTCTTGTACAGCGCAAATTCCTGGACTTCATTCCCTTCCGAACAGGGTTTCATAAGCCCTTTTGTGGTCTCATCGGGCGCTGATTTGAGTACATGTAGAATCTTCATCTTGACCTCCATTAAAACGGAACAACCAGATCATATTCGCTTAGTTTCTTTGCCATATCGTCAAATGACATATACTCAAAGAAACCCCATTTCTCCACATTTGCCTGGGAATCTGTAAAATGCTGACACTCAAGTTCGTCTTTGAGAAATTCAAGGTTTTCCTTGTAGCCTTCTACCCTGTCCTCAGGCATGGATACCTCTCCGATGAGAAACATGTCGGTTTCTATCATTTCAAGACCCAGACCCAAACTGGACCGAAGTCCTTCCCATTGGTTATCTACATCTCTGATTATCATTGCTACTTTGTTTGGTTCCATTTCTCCTCCCTTTACAAGACCAAATAACGGTCGCATTTTCCAATAAGTGAGACATGTCTGGACTGAGTGGCCAACCCCTTCTCACCCATCCCTGCAGGTATGGGCTGCCCTTTCAAACCCAGTTCTTCCCATCGCACATTGCACACGGCCATCTCTTCGGGAGCCAGGTCCGCCAGTTCTTTATACTTTGGATCCTGTGTCATTAAAGCCCCGTTATGAGAAAAGAAGATAGCGGTTTCTTTTCCCGCCTTTTTTGCCGCCTTGACAATTCCGATGAGATGATCAAGGTACTTGTTGGTCGTGACAAATATCCCCAGCGTTTCCTTTTCTGTCATATCAAAATATCTCCTTTTTAGTTTAGGGCTTGCGTAAAAATAATTTCATATTTTCGCATGCCATCTTCAGGTCATAGTTATTCTTGCGCAAGCCTTTAGTTCTTTTTTCCCATAATCGCCCGTACCAAATCATCGGGCTTGATTGGTGCGGACTGCATACCGTTTGAAGCATAGAAGGACTCAATGGTTTTTAACAATGAAACGGCTTCGACCGGTTGTTTCATAAGGTGTTTTTCCAAAGCTGTAATACACTCTTGGAATTGAGGCGGGAACTCCCCTGAAATGGCCATGTCATCGATGATGTCATTTTTCAAACAAAGAACAACCCGTACGCGGCCTCCCGGGGACCCGAATGTTGATTCCATTACTTTCACATCAGTTGTTATCTTGACCCAGTCGTTTACTTTCCCCCCCGCTTCATGAAGCCAGGCAGGGTCGGTGAACCTCTTGTCCATGGTTGGCAACATCCGTTGTTCATCAGATGTTAAACCCTCTTTTTGAAGAGACATGCCCAAGGTCTTTTCAAATTCTCTGACCAAAAGCCCTTTTACTGTTTCTCTGTCAGGCACATACCCCAACTCACCGCGCAACGTGGTCACATACCTCTTCATGGCCTTGAAAACACCATCTCTAAATGATTCGGATGGGAGGCAAAAGACCCGAGACATCTCCCCGTAGTCAAAATCAAACATGATATTTCCAACCACCACCGATGCATCGCCTATCCTTCCCGCCCCGGTGCCGCATATTTTTTTTTCACCCACCACAATGTCACTGGCCGGCTCATAACGGGCATCTACACCCAGGGCACGATAGGTGTTTACCCCTGGCTCCAGAAACAGCGCATAGAGGTTATCAACCTTCATAGGGGCAATTTTGCTTGGAAATATACATTGAAAAAACATCTGGTTTTTATCTAGATATACCGTACCGCCTCCAACCTCTCTCTTCAGATAGGGAATCCCCCTTTTATGACAATACTCAATGTCAATCTCCCTTTCCAGGACCTGATGATAGCCCACGCAAACGTAAGGATCTTTTGGGTTTAGGATAATAATCGTGCCGCGTGATTCCTCACCCATACAATAGGCTACGGTGTGGTAGATGGTCTGAGAGTGAAGATAGGACACATAGTCCAAATCAAGAAATCTGACCATCACCCCACCGCCGAACAGCCTCGATCATCTCAAAGAACATCTCAAACAAAATTTGCTACTTTGTTTTCAAAAACAAGGTCTACAAGTTCAGCATAACCGATAATATCTGCTTTGCCCTCTAAGCGATCCGCCATTCCACGTCTGTCAACATCCTCGTCAATGGCATATATCTTTTTATCCTGAACCCCTTCAATATCGAGATAGACACCGTCTTTGATCAGAACCACTTTTGCATCAGGATCCATCTGGGCATACTGTAGACCCACAGGCCCCAATGTTTTATCTCCGCATAGATAGAGCATATGACTACCTCCTAGAAGTCCATATTGAAATCATTTTCCTGAAACAATTCAAAGGCCTTTTCCTTTGAGATCACCGTAATATCGTCGGCCAATTCGACCTCCGATATCCCCCTCTCGTCCAAATCCTCTTTGACAACACAAAGCGCTGTACCCATGTCCTTGTAGGATTGAAAATAGGCAAGAGCATCTGTCCTGTCCACATTCTTTAGACAATAATAAACCCCGTCCGATTGGAAAAGGACGGTGGGGATATTTTCATCGATCCCGGCGCTTACCCCGACTGCTGCCCGGAGGCCTTCCGTATAAAACACGGTCCCAAAAGGGGCCCTGCAAATATTTATCAAGACTTTTTTCTCTCCCATCAGAATTTCTCCTTGATCCATTTTAACCCTTGAGGCTCAACTAAAGTGAAATAAACACATCTGCATCACTGACCATGTCCGCAAGATCCGGTAATCCGCCGACGCGTACTCCGTCAATAAATTCCTTCCCTTTTTCCAGACCTCTCGCGTTTACGCAAATCCCACAAGCCATGATCTTTGCCCCTTTTTCAATCAACTTTTTCATTCTCTCTACGGGAAGAGGCACATCCTCCGGGAATTTCTGATGTTTGATCCCATTATAAACCGCATCAATATACCAGAACGCTTCAACCTCATGCCCCTTGTCCAAGGCAGCCTCTGCCAGACACGCAAAAATCTCATAATTTTCGGTCTGCCAGGGCCCTTCTGTCAACATGATAGCCATTCTTGCCACGACGCATTACCTCCCTTTTGTCTTTTGTTTACTCAAATACCCCCTTGGCAGCATATTCTGCATACTCCCCTTCAAGCCATTTTTGAATATCTTCTGCACCGATGAGCAGGTCTTTGATTTCCTCTTCCAGATTTGATGCCTCGATAACCAGAAAAAAACCTTCACCAAAAGGATCCGTGTTTACCAGGGTGGGGTCGTCAATTACCTTCTGGTTGACCTCCACAATGTCTCCCCCCACAGGGGCCCTCAGGGGTCCGATATATTTGCCGGCTTCAATGGCTCCAAAGGGCTTCAGTTTTTTCACTTTTGCCCCTGCCGGTTTCAGTTTTACATACTGGGTGTTGCCCCCGGTAGCTTGCACCCCAAAGGCATCCAGACCAACTTGAACCCGGTTACCCTCTATTCTTGCCCACATGTGTTCTTTGCGTTCATAATAGAGATCATCCGGCAAAGTAATCCCTTTAAATTCTGCCATAGCTATTCACCCTCCCTGTCATCAATCGGTTTTTTCAATAACAAATCTCCACTTGCCACCATCCATTTCCGACATCTGGAACGGATATTTTTTCTTTGTTAAAAAATTAGGGATAGACTCTTCGGCTGCAGGTTGATAGTCAACGATCACCTCCAAAGTCTCTCCTTTTTCCAAAGGTTTTAACGCGTCCCTCGCCCCCATAACCGTATAGGGACAGGTTTTACCACTGAGATCCGCGGTTGCAACTGGTTTCGCATCTTCCAAACCCATTTTTTTAACCCCTCCTTTCAAAAAAATATTTGATTATTGTCCTTGCGTCAGCTCCCATCCGGGGAGACAGACATCCTATTTTCACCACAACTCCGATAAATAATCACAAAATATCAGGCCATGGCGCGCCATACCAGCTGTATCACATCCACTATCTCTACCTCCGCATCAATATTTCCAACGGCAGTAGTTAATGTACGGACGCACTGCTGACAAGCTGAAGCGCAGATATCCGCGCCCAAGTCACGGATCTGACCCGCCCTTTTTATCCCCACTTTGCCTGTCAGCTCACTGTCGTACATCTCAACGTCTCCCCCGCCCCCGCAACAGAGCGATTTTCTGTCGGTCTCGGGGAGTTCTACAAATTTTAACCCGGGTATGCTCTGGATTACCCTCCGGGGGGCACGATACACCCCTGAGGCGCGCCCCAGGTCGCATGGGTCATGGTAGGTAACGGTCCCCACAAGTTTTTTTGAAAGCTCAAGTTTCCCCGTATCTATCAACTCCTCCAAAAACTGGGTCGCGTGCACGAGTCTCACGTCGCCTATATCCGCCGCATATTCATGAGACCAGGTGTGGAAACAGGAGGGGCATGAAAATACCACCGTCTTGGCCCCTGTTTCTCGTATGGCAGCGATATTATGCTCCCTCAGCTCCCTTGCGCCTTCGCGTATCCCGGCTGAAAGCATGGGGAACCCGCAGCACCATTCATTTTCCCCCAGGATGGTAAAATCCACACCCGCCTTTTCCAGAATCTGGCAAAACTCCTCGGGTATCTTTTGGACTGCCGGCGAAAAAGAGGAAACACACCCCACAAAGTAGACGACCTCAGCCTTTTCTCTCTGAAATTCGTCATCCGGGGGGTCATCCATAAATTCCACCCACATGGCTCGTTCTTCATTGTCATAATCCAGGGGGTTATGTTCGTTGGCCACAGCCTCCTGAACGGTCTCAAAGATCGGCGGGTGCAGGCCTTTTTGGACCAGATGCACTCTCATGTCTTTCCACAGGTCCCTGAGACCGATATTGACGGGACATACCTCTTTACATCTGCCGCAAAGGGTGCACCGGTAGGTTCCCTTCCAGATCTCCTCAAGCTGGGAATCATCCATTTTTTTCTTGGCCACAAGACCTTTTAATGATTCTAACCGTTCAGATGGGAGAATATTCTGGTTGTCCACCAAGTCCATGGATACGGCAATTGAGCACCACAAACTGCAGGTCTTGCAACGGGTGCAGCCATCCAATTCTATTATCTTTTTTGTAGCACTATTGGCCGGGTCAAACTCTTTCTTGGCTGCAACCGCATTGGTGAGAAGGCTGACCGGACTGGCAATGATATGAAACATCTTGCTAAAGGGCAGATAGGCAAGCCCGATAAAACACGCCAGAAAATGAATATACCACAGGAGCGTTGGGAGACCCGCCTGATCAGCTCCCACCGCAATCGGTTTGATCCCCTCAGAGACGACGTAGCTCATAAATGCCCATTCAGGTCTGGAATGACAGGCAGCACAGCTCTGGTCATGTAACTCAAAACCCTCCTCAAGACTCTCTTCATCAAACGGCCCCTTGAGGTTGGGCGAAACAACCCCGAAGGCCTCCACCCAGTATTTTTCGAGGGATTTTAGCTCTTCTTCATCATCTGAGTCCGCATAATCCTCAACCATACGTTGGTAGTCGGTGTAGGATACGATTTTTGCTGCTTCCAGAAAAACCCCGGACACCATGATGATCGCCAGGATCACCATTACATAGGTATCCATTGGATTGGTTGTAAGGCGAGGCACTTTCAGGACA
>JAUVRS010000068.1 GCA_030597505.1 Desulfobacteraceae bacterium | reverse complement strand
TAAAAGGGTATTTGAGGAAGATATCCGGGAATCTCGTCTCGCTCGAAATCAGAAGGAGAAAAAATCAATCTAATTTTTTTCCGGCTTGTCCGGGTTAGGGGGTAAGACATGAAGTTGTTCCGTTTCATCCTGCTGGCGGTTTTGTTGGTTTTTTTCATCCAAAATCAAGCCATCGCAGAAGACAAGGTTAGAATTGGAATTTTGGACATGCAGAAATTACAGAGGACCTCCAGTTCTTTTCAAAAGATAAAGGAAAAACTAAAGAAAAAATTTGATATGTTGAAAAAGAAATTACAGGCCGAAGAGGAAGGGATACTCAAACTCGAAGAGGAGTTGAGGAAACAGAGCATGATGCTGAGTCTTGATGCCAAAGAGGACAAACGGCAGGAACTGGAGAAAAAGAGGAGACATTATAAATATATCTATGGTGAAGTCACCCAGGATATGAAAGATGCTGAGTTTGCGGCCACAAAAAAGATTGGAAGGGAGATAGAAAAGGTAGTTACAAAGATAGCGGAAAAGGAGGGGTATACCATAATCCTGGAACAAGGAGCCGTGGGACTCATCTATTATAAAGATAGCATAGACATGACAGATCGGGTGAGAAAGGCATACGACCAATCGAAGCAAAAGGAGGATTAGCGGTTGGAATTATCTCTTGAAGAAATCGCCCGGCTTGTTGATGGCAGGGTGGTGGGGGATGAGGGTTTAATGATCACAGGAGTCAACAACCTGGCAGGTGCGGGCCCGGGAGAGATCTCCTTTTTTGCTGGCCGGCGATACAGGGACGCCTTCAGAAAGACCAAGGCCTCAGCCGTGTTTGTCCAAAACGAAGAACCAGCATTGGAAGCGGTTCAGGTTGTGGTCCCCAATCCCGAGTTGGCCTATGCAAAAACGGCGAACCTTTTTGCCTCACCGGTGCCCCGGTATCCTGGGGTCAGCAAAGATGCGATTATCCATGACAGTAGTGAAATAGGAGAAAATGTTTCTGTCTATCCCGGGGTGTACATTGGGGAAGAGGCCGTCATAGGAGACGGAGTGATCCTTTTCCCGGGTGTCTTTGTTGGTGATAGAGTCAGGATCGGGAAAGAGACCTTGATTTACCCCAATGTCACCGTTTTGCACGAATGTCTAATCGGTGCCAGGGTAATCATCCACGCGGGCTGTGTCATTGGAAGCGATGGATTCGGTTATGTCAGGGATGGTTCCACCTCTGTAAAAATCCCTCAGACAGGCATTGTTCAGATTGATGACCACGTGGAGATAGGGGCAAATAGTTGCATCGACAGAGCTGCTTTTGGCAAAACATGGATAAAGAGGGGGGCAAAACTGGATAACCTGGTCCAGATAGCCCACAATGTTGTAATCGGAGAGGGGTCAATAATCGTAGCACAGGTGGGAATTTCCGGGAGTGTCAATATTGGTCGCGGAGTCCTGATGGGAGGACAGGTTGGGATCGCCGATCATCTGGAGATTGGAGACGGGGCCATGATTGCACCGCAGGCAGGTGTTGCAAAATCCATTTTACCCGGAGGTGTGGTCTCAGGGACCCCGGCAATACCCCACAGGCTTTACCTGAAGGCCGTCAGCCTCATGTCGCGGCTGCCCCAGCTGAATGCGCGTTTGAGGAATCTCGAAAAAAGGATGGAAGAAAAGGAAAAGTAGATCCGGGAAAGACGGGGGAAATCATGAAATTGCCATTGAAATATGAGGATATTATAAAAATACTCCCCCACCGTTACCCTTTCCTTCTGGTTGACATGATAACAGAGATGGAATTGGGAAAACGGGTGGTGGGAATCAAGAATGTAACTATAAATGAACCATTTTTTGAAGGACATTTTCCTGGCAACCCCATCATGCCGGGGGTGCTCATCATAGAGGCAATGGCGCAGGTGGGCGGTGTTCTGGCACGGTTGTCAATCGGTGGGGTGGGTGAGGGGGGAAACGAAACCCCTGTTTTTTTTGTGTCCATGGATAAGGTGAAATTCAGGGTGCCTGTTGTCCCGGGGAACCAACTTAAATTCGAAGTTGAACCTCTGCGGACCGGTTCGAGGGTGTGGAAGATGGCCGGAAAGGCTTTTGTAAACGGGGATTTGGTGGCTCAGGCTGAACTTGTGGCTACACTCGGATAAGGGGAAGCCAAAGGCACAGGGATATGGATGTGAAAAAGGATGCAGGGATTCACAGCACAGCAGTTATTAGCCCAGAGGCCGATCTGGCGCCGGGCGTCAAGATCGGTCCATATAGCACAATTGGCGAACATGTCAGCATCGGGCATGATTCGGAAATAGGCGCTCATGTGGTTATTGAGGGCCACACGCAGATCGGAGAAAGAAATATCGTTTACCCCTTTTCATCCATCGGCACGCCGCCCCAGGATGTGGGTTACGGGGGGGAAGATACCCGTCTCATAATGGGAGACGATAATGTTGTCCGTGAGTATGTTACAATAAACCGAGCAACTACCAAAGGAGAATGGAAGACGGTGATAGGTAGCCGTATCTATTTGATGGCATATGCACATGTGGCCCACGACTGCAATTTGAAGGACGATGTCATCCTGACCAATGGGGCTACTCTTGGCGGACACGTGGCAATAGGGGAGTTCGCGATTCTGGGGGCGTTTTTAGCGGTTCAGCAATTTGTCAGGATAGGAGAGCATGCCTTTGTTGGGGCCAAAACGGGAATAGATAGGGATGTCCCTCCATTTATGATAACCGCGGGTCCGCGGGCAAAACTTTATGGCATAAACCAGAAAGGGCTGATTCGAAGAGGATTTTCTCAAAAGACCATAGATGTGCTGAAAAAGGCGTACAGTATCATTTGGCGGAAGAACAAGAGATTTGATGAGGGAATAAGGCAGGTCAGAGAGAGGCTTGAGCCTCTACCCGAACTGGAAATATTATTGAACTTTCTTGATGGGTCAAAGATGGGTGTACTCAGATAGGGAAGTCCACGAATTCTTTGGACCATAGAAATGAAAAGTTCTGAAAAGACAGGGTCAAAAAAGAGTGATGTCATCGGCTTGATTGCGGGTGGGGGCCAGTTCCCGCTCATGGCTGCACAGGCGGCAAGGAAACAGGGGCTGCGTGTGGTGGCGGTGGCACTTCTTGGAGAGACCGATACAGGTCTCTCAGAAGAGGTCGACCATCTTGTCTGGATAAAACTTGGACAGTTGGGCCGGTTGATAAAGGCCTTCAAAAAACATGGCGTCCGAAATGCCCTTATGGCTGGAGGGATCAGAAAGCGGAGAATGTTTGAAATCAGGCCTGATCTGAGGGCGCTTTCGGTTGTGTCAAAGCTGGCTGTTTTTCATGACGATGATATCCTGAGGGCCTTAGCCAGGGAACTGGCCGGTGAGGGAATAGAGATCGTTAGTTCCATTTCTTATTTACCCCAACTATTGGCACCCCCGGGGTGTTTTACAAAAAGAAGGCCTTCCAAGACGGAAAAAGAAGACATTCAATTCGGGTGGAAAGTGGCGACAAAACTGGGAGAGCTGGATATTGGCCAGTGTGTGGTGCTGAGAAAAAAAACGGTTCTGGCCGTTGAGGCAATTGAGGGAACGGATGAGACCATTTTACGAGGGGGGAAACTGGCCAGGGAAAAGGCCGTTGTGGTCAAAACCAGCAAGCCGGGACAAGACCTCCGTTTTGATGTCCCCTCGGTTGGTCTCGAGACAATAAAGGTGATGTCCCGGGTGAATGCATCGGTGCTTGCCGTTGAGGCAGAAAAGAGTCTGTTGTTTGACAAATCTGACATGATAGAATATGCAAATAGGGCTGGCATTACCATTGTATCATATAAGACATCTGACGGTAGATTGCTGACGTGAAACAGGATAGATTAAGAGTAGCCGTAATAGGGGTTGGTCATCTTGGGGAGTACCACGTGCAGAAATATAAGGCTATCCTCAACGTGGAGCTGTTGGGGGTGGTGGACACCAATCCCCGACGGTTACAGGAGATAGCACAACGTTACGACGTCAAAGGTTACGGGGACCATAGTGAAGTTCTTGATTTAGTGGATGCAGTCAGCCTTTGCGTGCCCACGGAAAAACATTTTGAAGTGGCCAGAGATGTTTTGTCTGAGGATGTTCATCTCCTTATTGAAAAACCGATTACGTATAGGCTTGAGCCGGCAGATGCTTTGATAAACATGGCCCGTGAAAGGGGTCTGGTCCTTCAGGTGGGTCTTGTTGAACGTTTCAACCCTGCCGTGATTGAGATGAAGTCTTTGCTCAACAAACCCATATTTTTTGAGGCGCATCGGATGAATCTTTTTACTGTCCGGGGCACGGATGTCGATGTGGTCCTGGATCTGATGATACATGACCTCGATATTATCCTGAGCGCGGTAAAATCGGAGGTCAAAGATGTGCACGCCGTAGGGATGCGGGTAATTACCGATAAGACCGACATAGCCAACGTCAGGATTATTTTTGAAAACGGTACCGCTGCCAATTTGACCGCAAGCAGGGTCTCCGGCAAGATGCTGAGAAAAATTCGCGTATTTCAGCCTGATGCGTATATATCTGCTGATTGCGGGAAAAGACAACTTACGATAATCCGGCTTGATAATAAAAAAAGGGATTCCAATAATTTTCCCAGTGTCACCACCAGCAAAAATAAACATCCGGGCACTGACCCTCTGGCCGACCAAATTTCTTCTTTTGTCAACGCTGTCATCAATGGATCAGAGCCGGTTGTAAGCGGGCAGGATGGGCGAAATGCCTTAAAGATTGCCCTCGGCATCATAGACCAGATCGAGAAAGGCTGAAAGAATTCCTGGGCGCAGCAGTTCCAAAAAATCCAAACTCGCAGTGATTGTTGCCGGTGAGGCATCAGCTGATTTGCATGGGGCAAATCTGGTGAGGGCCATAAACCGCTCAGATCCGAATGTCGTTTTCTGGGGGATTGGAGGAAAAGGGATGGAGCGGGCGGGGGTCAAGATTCTGATGCCCTCCTCTGAAATGGCGGTGGTTGGCGTGACTGAAGTCTTTGGCAGGCTCCGCACTATATTCGGCGCCCGAAAAGAACTCAAATCCATATTAAAAAACCACAACCCTGATCTCCTCATCCTGCTGGACTACCCCGAGTTTAACCTGAATCTGGCCAAAATTGCGAATCGTTTGAAAGTCCCGGTCCTGTATTACATCAGTCCACAAGTGTGGGCGTGGCGAAGAGGAAGGGTCAGGAAAATAGCAAGGCGTGTGGGCCGCATGGTAGTTATTTTGCCCTTTGAGGAGCCTTTTTATAGGGAGCGGGGGGTAAAGGTGGATTATGTGGGGCACCCGCTTATGGACGCATTTGAAGCATCAAATGTCAGATCCACACGCTCGGTTATGGACAATGAAAAGGCCCCGCTCCCAAATCCCGTGATTGGACTTCTCCCGGGCAGCCGAAAGGAAGAGGTCCAGAACCTTCTCCCCGTGATGGTCAAATCGGCAGAGATTCTTAAAGAACGATATAAGGAGATTCGATGCCTTTTGCCCCTGGCCGAGACTTTAGATATTGAGTTTGTCAAACCTTTTATTGACAATTCAATGGTGGATATCGAAATCGTCCAGGGAAATATCTATGAGGTCTTAAACCACTGCCACGCAGCCCTGGTAACCTCGGGCACCGCTACCCTTGAAACGGCCATTATGGGGGTGCCGATGGTTATTGTCTATAAAATCTCTCTTATCTCATTCTGGGTGGCCAGGATGGTTATCAAAGTCCCTTATATAGGATTGGTAAACCTCGTTGCCGGAAAAGAGGTTGTCCCGGAATTACATCAGGACGATGTGTTGCCTGAGAGACTTGCGGACGAGATACTAAAGGTTTTGGAGGATGAAGGGATAAGAGAGAATATGATAAAAAACCTGATGAAAGTTAAAGAGGCCCTCGGAAAGGGAGGGGCATCGCAAAGAACGGCCGAATTGGCCTTGGGGATGATGGGGTAAAGAAATATGGCCAGGACCATCTTGGTAGTAGATGACGAAGCCAGCATCCTCCAATCCCTTGAAGGGATACTCTCGGACGAGGGGTTTGAGTCCATCACTGTAAAAAGCGGCACCGAGGCGTTAGAAAAGATCGAAGAGGTAATGCCGGACCTGGTCCTGCTGGATATATGGATGCCGGGTATTGATGGAATCGAGACCCTTTCACGGATAAGGGAATTCTATCCGAATGTCCAAGTAATCATGATGTCCGGTCATGGAAGTATAGAGACCGCCGTGAAGGCTACCAAAATGGGGGCTTACGATTTTATTGAAAAACCACTTTCTCTTGAAAAGCTCCTTCTCTCTATTAATAATGCGCTTGATTACAACCGGCTCGAGGAAGAGATAGGTCTCCTGAGGGAAAAGGACAAGGGAAAACACAATATAGTTGGAAGCAGCAACGCGATCTCTGAAATGAAAGAACAAATCCGGATCGTGGCCCCGACCAATGCCTGGGTCCTCATTTCAGGGGACAATGGCACCGGGAAAGAACTGGTAGCCCATACGATCCATAACTTGAGCAAACGGGGTCACAAATCCCTGGTTGAGGTAAACTGTGCCGCGATCCCGGAAGAGCTGATCGAAAGTGAGCTCTTTGGGCATGAAAAAGGTGCCTATACGGGTGCGTCGACCATGAGAAAAGGCAAATTTGACTTGGCACATGAGGGAACCATTTTTTTGGATGAGATCGGAGATATGAGTCTCAAGGCCCAATCAAAAACCCTCAGGATATTGCAGGAACAAAAATTTGAACGGGTGGGAGGTACAAAGACAATCCACGTGGATGTAAGGGTAATAGCAGCCACCAACAAAGACTTGGAGGAAGAAATACAAAACGGGACTTTTAGGGATGACCTATACTATCGGCTAAATGTCATCCCCATAAAGGTGCCACCGCTCAGGGAGCGGTCGGATGATATCCCGGAGTTGGTGAGTGAATTTGTAAAAGAGTTTTCACTAAGTACAAACATTGAACCCAAAGTTTTCTCTCAAGCGGCCATAGCCCTCCTGGAAAGACATGACTGGCCTGGAAATGTTCGTGAGCTAAAGAATCTGGTGGAGAGGCTCATGATCATGGTACCAAAAAAAGTTCTTGAGGCCAAAGATATTCCAGATCCCTTTAGCAGGTCATTTGACACTGACAAGGGTTTTGAAACCGCTTTTATGCAGGCGTCATTTAAAAAAGCAAAAAGCGGGTTTGAAAAGGCCTTTATAGAAAACAAGCTGAAAGAATTTAATGGGAATATATCGCAGACAGCCGAGGCCATTGGTATTGAAAGAAGCAATCTGCACAAGAAAATCAAGACCTACGGGCTGGAAAGGTTTAAATCCAAGTGAGTCTGGAGGGAAATAGAGCTTTTGTTTGGCTGTGAATCAAAGCCCGGAGGCGATAATCTCTTTTAGCGCTTCCCAAAGTTCTTCCCGGCCTTCTCTTGTTTTGGTGGAAAACAAGAGAGGGGTCACGTGGGAAATCTCTCGGAGTTGGCGGACGATCAGGGAGGTCTGTTTTTTTTTCTGTTGGCGCGAAACCTTATCTGCCTTTGTGAGCACAAGGACGGTGGTTATGCCATAATGGTTTAGCCAGTTCAGAAGGCCCATATCTCCAGAGGAAGGTTCCCTCCTGATGTCGAGTATTACCACAACTGCCTTTAGGTTGGGACGTTTGTGAAGATAGGTCTCCACCATATTTTGCCAGGATTTCTTTACTGCAATGGGAACCCTGGCAAACCCATATCCCGGCAGGTCCACAAAATACAATGAATTGTTTACTGTGAAAAAGTTTATCGCCTGGGTTCTGCCGGGTCTGGAACTTGTTTTGGCCATTTTCCGGCGGTTTACCAGCACATTTATAAGGGAGGATTTCCCCACGTTGGATCTGCCGGCAAAGGCAACCTCTGGCAGGTCTGGCGGCGGATACTGGCTTTCGCGAAAGGAGCTTGTTAGAAATGTGACGTCCATCTAAAGCCTGCTTATAAAGTCCTCTATCCTGTTTAGACCCTCTTTGATATTTTCAAGGGAGTTGGCATAGGAAAACCTGAGATACCCTTCAGCATTTTGTCCAAAATCGATGCCCGGGCTTACGCCGACCCCTGCTTTTTCCAGGATTTCAAAGGCCAGTTTGTAGGAACTGCCGGCAAGGTGTTTGGCGTTCGCCAGCATATAAAAGGCGCCAACGGGTTCAACCGTAAGACCGAATCCCAATTCTCTGAGTCTCGAAATCATATATCTGCGCCGCTTGTCATAAATGCCCTTCATCCTGTCTACATCGGGCTGGGCCTTTTCGAGGGCTGTCATCCCGGCCCATTGGGATATACTCCCGGCTGATATAAAAAAGTTCTGTTGGATCTTTTGTAAAGGGCGGACAAACTCAGATGGGACGATTATATAACCCAGACGCCATCCTGTCATGGCGTACAGCTTGGAGAAGCCATTCAGCACAAACGCATTGTTTGTAAATTCAAGGATCGAGTGTTCTTTTTCGCCATAAACTAAACCATGGTAAATCTCATCGGATAGAACAGGAGGGCCCAGCTCTGCGATTTCTTCCATACGCTGCCCAGAGAGCAGGTTCCCGGTGGGATTTGAGGGAGAATTTATAAGAATGGCTTTGGTCCTTGGGCCTATCTTTTTCTTGATTTCCTCGGCCCTCAATTGAAACCCGTCCTCTTCATATACCTTTACCAGGGCAGGCGTTGCGCCCATAAAATTCGCAAAATTGGGGTAGCATGGATAGTGGGGGTCTGAAATGATAATTTCTTCTCCAGCCTCCAAAAGCGCCGAGAAGATCATAAACATGGCTGGAGAGGTCCCCGAGGTAACAAGTATCTGTCCGGGGTCAATATTAACCTGGTATCTTTTATGGTAGTCCCGACAGATTGCTTCCCGAAGCTCGATGATCCCCAGACTGTGAGTATAATGGGTTTCCCCTCTTTTTATGGCGTCGTGGGCGGCCCGACAAATACATTCGGGTGTGGGGAAATCGGGTTCTCCTATCTCGAGGTGGATGATGCTGTGTCCCTGGCTTTCAAGCTCATGTGCCTTTTCCAGCACATCCATCACAATGAATGGTGGTATTTCCCGGGCCCTTTTGGTTGGTTTGTTCATGGTTCAATATTTGTGCTGTAATTATGGGGAGTCATTTCACGGGAATGACCTGTTCTATTTCAGACAACCCCATTCCGAACGCCCTCTTCCGGCTTCAGATAACCTTGTTTAAACTATACTCGATTATTCCCTGGGCCCCCGCATTCATAAGCTGGGGGATCAAATCGCGAACAATCTTGGTTCCCACGACCGTCTCTACAGAAATCCACTCAGGGTCGTATAAACCCGCCACTGTGGGGGTGTTCAGGCTGGGCAGAACCCGTATTATCTGTTCCAAATTCTTCTTGGGCAGATTCATTTTCAGGCCCACCATATTTTCTGCCTTCAGTGCCCCTTTGAGAAGAAGAAGGATTTGCTCTATCTTGGCCTTTTTCCACTGTTCATTATACGAATCGCGGTTTGCGATCAGTTGAGTATTTGTTTCCATCAGGTCATAAATGATCTTCAGGCCGTGCGCCTTAATGGTGCTACCTGTTTCGGTTACTTCCACAATGGCATCCGCAAGACCCGATACCACCTTTGCCTCGGTGGCTCCCCAGGAAAACTCTACTTCTACGGGGATTCCTTTATTCTGAAAAAATTTCTTGGTATAATTTACCAGTTCGGTTGCAATCTTTTTCCCCCGAAGATCTTCGAGTTGTTTAATGTCTGACCCCGCAGGCACGGCAAGGACCCAGCGGGCCGGTTTTTGGCTGACCTTTGAATAAATCAGATCCTCAAGGACGACGACACGCGATTCGTTTTCCTCTATCCAGTCCTTTCCGGTAAGACCGGCATCAAGTGTTCCGGTTTCCACATACCGGGACATCTCCTGTGCCCGGCAGATGGCGCATTCGATTTCATCGTCGTTTATGTCGGGGAAATAGCTTCGGCCGTTGATGTTTATCTTCCAGCCGGATTTCTCAAATAGATTGATTGTTGCATTTTGGAGGCTCCCTTTTGGGATACCGAATTTTAACTTTTTCATTTCTTATACACCTTTTCCGGGTCAAATATTTTTTGGCCCATTTCAGTAAACTTGCCGTCACGGGATATCTTTTTGAAAAAACAGGTTTCATGCCCGGTGTGGCAGGCTGCGCCGCCTATCTGTTCTACCCTAAAGAGTACAGTGTCGTTATCGCAGTCTGCAAAAATCTCCCTGATTTTCTGAACATGCCCGGAACTCTGCCCTTTATGCCAGAGTTCCTGGCGTGAGCGGCTCCAATAATGAGCCTCTCCTGTCTCAAGAGTC
>JAUVRS010000067.1 GCA_030597505.1 Desulfobacteraceae bacterium | reverse complement strand
ATTCTCACGACCGCGTTCGACTGTACAGGTCTTTGCATGTTTACCTTTTTGACCGAGGCCTCCGGACTCCTAACCTCCATGATCAATGCCCTCATAGGGACCAATCTCTCAGAGGATGATTATGTGCAGATGGGGAAAGACACATTAAAGGGGGAAAGGGCCTTCAACCTCAAGGCTGGCATTGGACCGGAGGCCGACAGGTTGCCCGACTGGATGAGGACGGAGCCTCTACCGCCTACCAATGAGGTATTTGATGTCTGGCAGGAAGAAATTGATGATTTTTGGAATTTTTGAGATTTGAAGAGGGGCACGCGATTTTCTAGTCCCACAGGGACCGCCAGATACCGATCAGGGAGGAAACCCCCAGAGGCATTTCTTCTTTGATGGGGGGCGGGCCTTATCTCATACGGGTCAGAAGAGAAAGAGAGGGACGAGTTATGATTATAGAATTACAGGTCGCTTCCGGTCTCCGTCAAAAAGTCTCATTCACCGACAAAAGTCTGGGTGGCGATAAAAATCTGGGTTGCGACAAATGGGAGATACCGGAAGCGACCAATGTGGCCGGAGTATTAAGAATGCTGAATCTGACCAATATCCCTACCATCTTAGTCCTTAACGACCATCAGGAAAACAAAACAACTATCCTGAAAGAAAATGATGTCTTAAAGATCTTTTCAGCGGTCAGTGGTGGTTGATGCTTAATGTTTTCCCGATTCAAACCGTTGAACCTTTTTCCGCTTGAAATCCAGGTTGAATGGTGACGGTTGTTGCATAGCGGGCAATGTCAATCAGTTGCTTGTCTCAAAAAATAAGGCATTCCATCATGTTTCGATGGAATGCCTTATTTTGCCGGATACAGGGATTAAACCACAGTAACATTTCTCGCGGCGGGGCCTTTTTCACCTTGCTCTATGTCAAAGGTGACGCTCTCGCCTTCATTGAGAGACTTAAAGCCGGTTCCATTAATGCCTGAATGATGAACAAATACGTCAGGACCGTCTTCTTGCTCAAGAAAACCAAAGCCCTTACGGTCATCAAACCACTTTACAGTTCCATTAGCCATAGTGACAACCTCCTTTCAGGATACTTGTTACGGTTCCAAACTTCAGGTCGCCACTCTTGAAAAATGGATCTTTCCCTGAAACGAAACCCAAAGATAAAAGGTTACCCTATTTTGCCATAAAATCAAGCTATTAATTAAAAGATACATTTTTTTGGTAATCAAGGATGATTTTGTTGATCCGCAGAGTTGTTTTATTGACACGTCGTTTGAGTGACAGTGGTCGCGATCTGCTTGGCTGTAAGCCGGTAGAAAAATTGGGTTTTTTAAAGTGTTTGCGCTAAGGACGGCAGGGGTAATTTTTCCGGAAAATTTGTATATTGACTTGTTGTGTTTTTGATTTGGTGGCATAATAATATGGTAAGGGTCTTTATTGAAATTCTGAGACCACAGTGGTATCTCGGGATTCATCGAACATAAATGTGAAGTTAGGGTTTGCGCAAGCCCTTAGGGAGGAGAACGATTTGCCATCGGATTCAATTCTTGAAATTGTTGCTTATGGGGCATGGACTGGTGGTAAAATAGTTGATAATTCGGTTTTTTCAGAAAGGGGAATGTTTTTCAAAGGCAACGTCCCTGTCAACAATGAAACCATAGAAAAAAGAATCGGCGTAAGAAAAAGAGTGGTCGCCCCTAAAGATGAAAGAATTGGTGTGATTGCGTTAAGGGACCTCCTTGAGACATCAGACCTGGATGCTTCCAGGATCAAGGTGGTTATAGGGGCAACCAATGTGGGGGAAGATAAATATGACCCGGGTCCCCTGGTCAGGCATTCTTTTAAAGTTGTTGAGAAAGAATGTCCCGATGCCATTGCTCTGGATCTTTACGCAGGGTGTCCTGGGTTTAATGTATCGGCTGAACTCATTTTTATGCTGTCTCTTGCGGGGGTTCTTGGACCGTCAGACTTGTCTGTTATCGTTGGGGCTGAGAATATCCACCGCGCCGGGACATTTAGACCGCTTGATACGGCAAATATCCTTTTTGGAGATGATGCTGTTGCAACCGCCCTCGAGACAAAAACCCGCACGAAACCTGTCGGCACTTATTCAAAAAGTGACAAAGTCCAACTCCCTTTGGGTAATGATTTTGTGACGGGAATTGCAAAGGCCTTTTTTGAGCTCAACGGGGGGAAAAGGATTGACGGGATAATCGTCGACAATCAGCTTGGAAAAATGTATCACAGGATCCCTGCAGCCGCCGCAAGGATTCAACACCGGCTTGTTGAACTGATGTATCCACAGGCTGTTTCAAGTGGGATGTTCGCACGTTTTAAAGATGCACTGGCCTTCTACGATGAAAACGTCAAATCATTTGGGTTTGATATTATGTCTATGGGAAAGGATCCATTTCTGGTGGAGAGAATTGCCAGAGCCTATGTGGAACCAGGAAAATACAAGACAATTGCTTCAGCTTATCTGGCACCTGATTTCACTGTGGAGGCAATGGTTCACAAGGGGGATGGCTATAATTTCAAAAGACCACGATATGGTATTGTTGACACCCTCACCAGAACACATGGCTGTTTTGGTGACTATATCCAGGCCGTTTTCGAGAGCGGGGATGTCTTTGCAGAAATTAATGGAAAGGGGGTTTTTCTCCACGCAACCCGAGGGGCAAGGGCCCATCTGACCGAATTGTTGTCAAGAAACCATTTGACTCTGCAAGACATAGATCTGCTTATTGAACATCAGGCTAATTTTGCCATGATCCCTCTAACCCTTGAAAGGGCCATTGAGAACGGTGAACAGGACACAAAGAAAGCCGTACAGGAATACATTGCAAACAAAATGGTAACAAACATTCATGAAAGGGGGAATTGTTCGGTCGTGTGCATGCAGAGGCTCCCCTATGACCTAAAACGGGGGACCTTGAAAGAAGATATTGTCCAGGGTTATCCCGTGAACAGAAATCTTGATAACTTAAGAAACGCAAAGGTGATTTTGAACGATTCAGTGGGGACCGGCATGACTCGGAGCTCCATTTTGCAGGTAAACAGATAAACCCCGTGCTTCTCTCTCAACAATAATCCTTTTCAGGGGCAACGGGTGACACAGGGAAGAGTTGAGATGACAAAAAAAGAAACCATAAGCTACGAAATGCAACAGACTGTCCCTTTTCACGACGTAGACCCAATGCAGATCGTGTGGCACGGCAATTATCTCAAGTATTTTGATATTGCAAGATTTGGATTGTTTCAAAGCGTTGGGATTGATCTTTGGGGATTTTTCAAAGAGACAAACTATCTTTTCCCAATTACAAAAACGACCACAAAACATATTATTCCCCTGAGATATAATGATGAATTTATCTGCAAGGCAACAATTGTTGATGCGAGAATCAAAATTATAATAGACTTTGAAATACGCCTCATTGGAAAGAGAGAGATATGTACAAAAGGAAAAGGTGATCAGGTTGCAGTGAAGTATCCGGAATTAGAGATGATGTTGGAAATTCCGATTGAAATTCGTAAACCGCTGGGATTCTAGAAATGGAAAAATCCATCCAAGAAGCACTTGTTTTTGGGGTTGAACGGGTAGCCGCCTGGTCTACGCTGCTTGATGACATAAATGTCTTTCCAGTGGCCGATGGCGACACCGGGCGGAATCTGATAGCGAGCCTATCCCCTTTGCGACAGATTAACCGGAAAGACACCACCCGCAGGCTGTTGATTTCTGCCCGTGGAAATTCCGGCAACATAGCCGCTCGATTTTTTTCAGGGTTTCTTGTTGCTCGCTCGCTGGAAGCCATCCCCGAGGCAGCCAATCTTGGCAGAGACATGGCGTGGCAGGCGATCCATGCCCCGGTACCAGGGACCATGCTTACTGTGTTTGATGAACTGGTTGATGTCTTGGAAAGAGACGATGTCAAAATCACCCGTCAGGGTGTTTCACAGATTATTGTTGCTTTGGAAAAGGCAGTTTGGTCAACACCGAAACTTCTTCCAAAACTAAAAACCGCCGGGGTGGTGGATTCGGGTGCACTCGGTATGTATATATTTCTGGAGGGTTTTTTTATGGCCCTTGTCGACAAGACCGATGCCTTCAAACCCGTCACGGAAACATTTGCAGATATGCTTAGTGTTTTACCTTCTTTTAATGAGAATATGGAAGACGGTTACTGTGTTGATACGGTCGTACAACTGGATGGGAGATCTCAACAAGAAATTGAAAAACTTTCAAAATATGGTGAAAGCGTACTGGTGATTCCCCATGAAAATCTTCTAAAAATTCATCTCCACACGGTAGACAGGGAAGAAGTAAAAAGAGAGGTCGCATCCTTAGGGGATATCCTGGAATGGTCCGACGACAATCTGGGAAAACAGATCGTTCATTTTGGACAGAAAAAAACCCGAGGCTGTATCCATATTATGACCGATGCGGCTGGTTCTCTTACGCGTGAAGATTCGGTCAATCTAGGGATTACGCTTCTTGACAGTTATATTATGGCAGGAGACAAATCCCTACCGGAAACCCTGTTTTCTCCATCAGAGCTCTATAGACACATGAAAAATGGGGTAAAGGTTTCAACCTCCCAGGCATCAGTTTTTGAACGTCACCAATATTATCAAAGTGTCTTGAATCAACATAAAAAAACACTATACCTTTGTGTGGGGTCTGTTTTTACGGGTAACTATGACGTGGCCATGGCCTGGAAGGAAAAAAATGACCCTGACGACCGTCTGACAGTCATCGATAGCACTACCGCCTCGGGCAGGTTGGGAACGATTGCTCTGGTAACGGCAAAATATTCAACCAGAACAGATAACCCTGCCGCAGTAATAGAATTTGCAAAAAAAGCAATTGACCAGTGCGAGGAATATGTGTTTCTGGATAAACTTGAGTATCTGGCGGCTGGCGGGAGACTGTCCAAGACCAGTGCATTTTTTGGTGATATGCTCCATATGAAACCCATTATCAGCCCGATGGCCGAAGGGGCAAAAAAGGTCGGGGTCGTCCGAAACCAAAAGGACCAGATGAAGTTTGCATTTGAAAAACTTGATCGGACAATCAAAAAGGATTCAGAGGCCTTTATCATGCTGGAATATTCCGACAACAGACCATGGGTTGAAGAGACGGTGATGAGGGAGGTGCAAATGCGTTATCCTGCTGCTGAGGTAAAATTGCAACCCCTCTCTTTAACATCGGGTGTTCACATGGGACCGGGGACCTGGGCAGTGGCTTTTTTTTCGGACAGCGAAAAAGGAATCTGCTAAAACGTGCCTTGCTCGGGAAGGGCAGGGTGAAAATAAGGATAATCACCTGAAGTGAAGGGATTGTTTTACAGGGCCATGGTTAAGCTGTCCAAACGGATGGGGCCGTGGGTTTTTGTGATTTTTGCCTGGATAGTATCTACCGCTTATTTTATCTTTTTTCCAAAAAGAGTGGGGCTTAGTGTACGGTTTTATAGGGTGCTCTTTCCGGAGAAAGGCCGATTTTATCATTTCTTGTGTGCGTGGAGACAATACCATAACTTTTCAAATGTTTTTCTTGACAGGTTTCTGGTTCAAGACTTGGAGGGACTCTCTTATACTTCTGAGGGATGGGAACATCTTGAAAAGGCCATGGAAAATGGAACGGGTGGCATTATCCTTATGTCTCACATGGGAAACTGGGAGGTAGCTGCCCATCTTTTGAAAGAGAGAAGCCATGGGATGGACCTGCTTCTGTACATGGGGATCAAGCAGAAAGAGCAAATTGAGAGCATCCAGAAAGAGGCGCTTTCAGAGGGCGGGATAAAAGTCGTTGGCGTTGATCACGAAAAGGGGTCACCCTTTGATATTATTGAAGGCATACGGCTGCTGAAGGCCGGGGGGTTTGTTTCAATGACCGGGGATGTGGTGTGGAGTAAGGAGCAGCGGGTGATCCCGGCCCGGTTTTTAGGGCACGAGATCCAACTTCCAGAAGTCCCCCATATACTGTCGCTTTTGTCGGGGGTGCCTATATTTATATTTTTTGCTTTTTGTATAGGTAAAAAAAAATATCACTTTATAATAAACAAACCAAGGTACGTCAGGGCCCCGTCACGTTCTAAAAGAAAAGAGGTTATTCTGCGTTCGGCACAAGGGTATGCAGATCTTCTTGAAAATGCACTTTTTCAAAGCCCCCTGGAATGGTACCATTTTGAGCCTTTCCTGGGCCCACGATTTCCCAATGCTTCCTCTTGATGGCCTCCAGTTCCGGTTCTCCTTGAGAGACGAAATATTGGGGTGACTTTGTGGTTTCCATTTTCCGGGTATTTTGTTAATAATTATTGTAGTATTGGCTTTCAGGGTTAAATGATGGTGTTCCCAAGGGGCGGCAAGAGATGAGGTCTATGGTATGATACGTGAGGAGATACAATCCAAGATCTTAGAGATCTTTCGAGAGGAAGTTGAGATAGAAAAGCCAGGTCTGGATGACGACCTGAGAGAGATGTATGAATTTGACAGCATAGATGCCCTTGAACTGCTGGGCGAAATTGAAAAGCTGCTGGGTACGGGGCTTACCCAGGATGAAAAAAAGCAGGCAATGGATATTCGAACCATAAATCAGATTTGCGATTATGTGGAGTCGCTGGAAAAAGAGAAGCTTTAAATAGGGACGTAATGGAAAGAAGGGTTGTTATCACAGGGGCCGCTTCGATAACGCCAATCGGCCACCGGAAGAATGAGATCACTGACAGCCTGCTCAAGGGGGTTTCCGGGGTTGCCAGATTGCGTGAAGATAATCTGTTGTCAAGACATATTCATTCAAAGGTTTTCGGAACGGTAGGTTACGATATTGAGTATGATTTTGCTCGCAAATATCGCAAGACAATGGGACCGGTTTCATATTACGCTTGTCAGGTGGCAAAAGAAGCTATTGCAATGGCGGAACTGGACAAGGATATCCTCGCTTCCGGTTGTGTTGGAGTGGCCTTTGGCTCAACCCACGGAAGTCCTACGGTCCAGAGAGATATATACAAGCAATTTTTCAATGCCGCCGAATCAGGACTTTCGTCCATAGGCGCAGTGGATTATCTCAAGTCCATGGTGCACACCACTGCCGTCAACATAACAAAAATGTTTGAGATCACCGGAAGGGTAATCTCTTCCTCCACTGCCTGCACAACCAGCAGTCAGTCCATAGGATTTGGCTATGAATTCATCAAATACGGAATGCAGGATGCCATGATCTGTGGAGGCGCGGATGAGTATGATACGACGGCCGTCGCGGTCTTTGACAACCTGCTTGCCTGTTCCACCGATTTTAATGATACGCCACATCTCACGCCTCGGCCATTTGATAGGAAAAGAGATGGCCTTGTGGTGGGTGAGGGGGCGGGGGCCGTGGTGTTGGAGTCATATGAGTTTGCAAAAAAACGTGGTGCTGACATCCTGGCTGAGATAATCGGGTTTTCGTGCAACAATAACGGGGGAGACCTGATTCTACCCAATGTGAATGGCGTGACACAGGCCATCAGGCTCGGGCTTCAAAACGCGAAAATAATCCCTGAGGAAGTGGATTTCGTGAGCGCCCATGCAACTGCGACCAAGATGGGGGATATTGTTGAGGCCCAGGCCATACACAGGGTGTATGGCGATCGTCCATATGTCACAGGACTAAAAAGCTATATGGGACACACCATGGCTTCGTGCGGGGTTATTGAGACAATTATCACCTTGTATATGATGGAGCAAGGGATAATTGCCCCCACGCTAAATCTGGACGAAGTCGATAAAAGATGCGCCATGATCCGGCATACCATGAAACTTTACGAAACCCCCATCCGGGTTGCCGCTGTTCAAAATTTTGCTTTTGGTGGCGTGAATACCAGTCTCATAATCAGAAAATTCGAATAGGTCCGGATGACGGTTTGCCGGAGGTATATCAAACCCGTTTCAGATGTTGTCCTAACCCTCCTCCTCTGGGTATATTTTATATTCAGTTACCTGGGGTTTTTTTCGCTGTTCTATATTGGAGCATTTCTGTTTTCCCGGAATCGTGAGATCTCTTTTCAGCGGATCAACCATTTTTTTTACAGGGGCTATTTTTTCTGTGTCAGAGCCCTCGTACCAGGTCTTGAGTTTAGAATTCCCGAGGAGGTTTTCTCTATCCGTTCTTCCGTCATCGTTTGCAACCACCTCTCTTACCTTGATCCAATTCTTTTGATCTCTTTGTTTGAAAAACACAAGACCATCGTCAAAAACATCTTTTTCAAATTACCCGTCTTTGGGTGGCTTTTGAAGATGGCCGGTTATCTCCCGGCATCCGCTTCGGGGGAACTTATCACATTTATGGTCAAACATATGGAAAACATGCAGGAGTATCTGTCCGCAGGGGGTAATCTTTTTGTGTTTCCGGAGGGGACCCGGAGCCGGGATGGCCGGCTTGGCCGGTTTAACGAAGGGGCGTTCAAAATTGCCAAACGCTGCAATGCCCCCATCAAGGTCCTGCTAATCAGGAATACCGAACGGCTTTTTCCACCCGACAGGTTCTTTTTTAATACATGTGTCAAGAACACCATCGAAATTGAACTGGTCGGGAGCATTGACCCGGACCATCATGGCCGGGGACGCTCGGTTTCGGAATTGATTGGGCAGGTGCGTTCTCTGTTAGAGGATAACCTGAAGAGATGATGATCGACATCCTTACCTGATTTTTTTGCCAAAGGCGTGTGATGCAAGCTCTCTTTTTCTCGGCCTGTACGTGTTGTCCTCCCTTTCTCGCATCGCAACCTTTTGGAGGAGTTTGAACATCTTTATTTCCTGGGGCTCATCTTTATAAAAGGTCTCCCAACCGTAATAAAAAAGCCCCTGCAACGTCTCGGGAGTCATATGTTTTGGATAAAACACGACCTTATCTGCGGAATAATCATCCCAATCAAAGGAAAATATCCGATCCTGTTGCCTGAGATCGTCAAAGGCCCTTGTGTGAGGGAAGGGCACAAGCACTGTAAACTCTGCCTTATCCAGGTCGATTTCCAAAAGGAAGTCAATAAGCCCTTTGATATAGTCTTCGGTGTGGGTGTCAAGTCCCAGAAGAACGGTCCCTTCCACCCCGATCCCATGATCTTTGTAACGTTTTATTCTTTCCCGTATATACTCTGATGTGTCAAAAATAGCCTGATACACATACCACGCGCCTGCTTGAGCTGCCAGGTCCAGGACCTTTGGATCGTCCTCAATGGGGTGGCTGCACCACTTTTTTTTCAGCGGAATCATTTCCCGGAATAAATCCATTTCCCACTGTTTGTCCTGGGCCAGAGAATTATCCACGATAAACAATCGGTTATTGTCAATGGATGCCATTTCCTCAATGGCCTTGTGTATGGGTCTTGGTCTGAAGCGTCTTCCTCCAAGATAACTTACGGCGCAAGGATAACAATCAAAACGACACCCCCTGGAGGCGTGCACGAGATCCACCATCTGTATGCCCTTGTAGTTGTAAAGGTCCTTTTTCAAAATATCCCGACGTGCCGTACCGATAGTCTCAATGGGAGGCCTGTCATCAAGAAAATCGTAAATTTTTTGCAACCGGTTTTTCGAAAAATCCGAAAACACCTTTTCCATTTTCCCTTCTGCTTCACCCAAAAAAACCGCGTCAGCATGACCCATGGTTTCCTCAGCGTGAAGCATGGTGGAAATACCGCCAAAAATTACCTTGAGACCTTTTTTTCGGGATGTGTCCCCTATTTCCTATCCCCGTTTGTCTTGCACGGTTAACATCATAGAAATCCCTACAAAATCCACTGGATCATCAAAATCAATGGCTTCGAGGTTTTCGTCGAGAAAATCCACATCAACATAGTCAGGCAGGGAAGCCGCGAAAACAACAGGGCCGTGCGGTGGAAGATGAAATTCCGACTGTTGTTCGAGTTTTTTCCATTTTGGATAGATTAACTTGAATTTCATGCGTAAGAGACTCCTTTAACCACCCCAGGTCAGTTTCGAGACCTTCTGGCTTCAATAAGTTCGAGAGTCAAAGAATATTTGGGAGGCCCATAGGCCGTCAGAACCAATTTTCCGGGCACTGATTTTTGTTTTTCACCGTTTCCCTGTGGATTAGGGTAGGCCCTAACCGAGCGGGTTAGTACAAAATCATCGTTATATTCGCGTATCTCCCATGGGCCGTTGCTGGTGGTAATCACATCAACAACCTTGTTGCCCTTGGTCTTGTAACGGCAAACCCATGAACCGTCAGCAAATATACCTGACTTTACCAGTTGTCCGTCCGGGGGAAAAAACATCAGGATGATATCGTTTATGAGGCCGTCTGCAAAATCCATGGAATCAAATGGGGGAATCCCTCGATTGATGACGACCGTGTCAT